>JALRCL010000070.1 GCA_023268575.1 Patulibacter sp. | reverse complement strand
GGCCTGCTGTAGATCGAGGGGTGCTCGAGAGGGCGCCGACGCGCGGGGGTCGTCACCGGCGGGCGCGGGCGACGGTCCCGGCCCGGGCCTCTCGCGAACGAGGCTAGCGGCGACCACGTCCCCGCTCCAAGAAGAAGCACCCCCTCCCGGACGGAAATGCGCCGCGTCGCATCCCCCGATCGGTACCCCCTGATCGTCTGGGGAAACGAGAACGGGCCGCCCCGAGGGGCGGCCCGTGCGACTCGCCGGTCCCGCGTGGCGGGACCGGTGGGGGCGACTGGCGTCGCGTCCCGCTACTTGAGCGTGACGCTGGCGCCGGCCTCCTCGAGCTCGGCCTTCAGCTTCTCGGCCTCGTCCTTCTCGATGCCCTCCTTGACGGGCTTCGGGGCCTCGTCGACGAGCGCCTTGGCCTCCTTCAGGCCCAGGCCGGTCGCGGCGCGGACGACCTTGATGACGCCGATCTTCTTGTCGCCGGCGGCCTCGAGGACGACGTCGAACGCCGTCTGCTCCTCGGCGGCGGCGGCCTCGCCGCCACCACCACCGGCGGCCGGGGCGGCCGCGGCGACGGCGGTCGCCGACACGCCGAACTCCTCCTCGAGCGCCTTGATGCGCTCGGCCAGCTCGAGCACCGAGATGCTCTTGAGCTCGTCGATCCACTCCTGCGTGGTAGCCATGTCGTTTCTCCTGTGTGCGATTCGGGTGGGTCTAGCGGGCTGCGGGCGGCTTACGCCTCCGACGCACCCGACTCGTCTGCTGCTGCAGGTGCTTCGGCCTCCGCGGCAGGGGCCTCAGCGGCCTCCGCGGCAGGGGCGTCCTCGGTCGCGGCATCGGCCGCGGGAGTCTCGTCGGCGGCCGGAGCGGGAGCGTCGCCCGAGGGGATCTCCCCGGACTGCTTCTTCTCCTGGACCTGGCCGAGCGCGATCGCCAGGCCGCCCAGCAGGCCACCGAGGCCGCGGGCGAGACCGGTGAGCGGGGCGGCGACGACGCCGACCAGCTGGCCGTACAGGACGTCGCGCGACGGGAGCTTGGCGATCGCCTTGATCTCGTCGACGTTCAGGCCCTTGCCGTCCATCACGCCGCCCTTGAAGGCGGGGAGGTCGCCGTTGTCCTTGGCGAACGTCGTGATCGCCTTGGCGGCGGCGGCGACATCGCCCTTGACGTACGTCAGGGCGGTCGGACCGGCGAGGAACTCCCGGAGCGGCTCGGCCGACTCGCCGACCTCGTCGATCGCTCGACCGGTCAGCGTGTTCTTGGCGACCGTGAGCTGGGCGTCGGCGTCGCGGAGACGACCGCGCAGCTCGCCCGCCTGGGTGACGGTGAGGCCGCGGTAGTCGACGACGAGGACCGCCTCGGACTCCTGGATGTGCTCGGCGATCTCGGCGACCGCCGCTGTCTTCTGTTCCCGGTTCATGGGCCTCCTGTTCCGGGCTTGCGGCCGTCGGTCGACGGCCTGCCGGAGGTCTTCGGGGGCGCGAGGGGGCTGTGTCTACCGGCCTCAGGCGGCGGCGGGCACGGCCTCCTCGACGCCTTCAAGGATGCGGGACTGGTCGACCTTCACGCCGGGGCCCATCGTCGAGGCGATGGTCACCGAGCGGAGGTAGCGGCCCTTCGCGGCCGAGGGCTTCGCGCGGTTGATCTCGTCGATCACGGCGGCGAGGTTCTCGACGAGCTGCTCGGGCGGGAAGGACGTCTTGCCGATCGTCAGGTGGACGATCGCGGTGCGGTCGGTGCGGTACTCGACCTTGCCGGCCTTCGACTCCTCGACGGCCTTCGCGACGTCCATCGTCACGGTGCCGACCTTCGGGTTCGGCATCTTGCCCTGCGGACCGAGGACGCGGCCGAGGCGGCCGACGAGCGGCATCTGGTCCGGCGTCGCGATGACGACGTCGAAGTCCGAGAAGCCCTCCTCGATGCGCTTC
>JALRCL010000060.1 GCA_023268575.1 Patulibacter sp. | reverse complement strand
ATCCGGGTCGCGCGTCGCGAGTTCCCGGCCGTCCCGTTCGGCCTCGCGCTGCTCGCGTGGGCGGTGAGCGAGCCGCTCGTGCTCGAGCCGGGGGCGCGGGGGCGGCTCGCCGCGCTGGCCGTCGCGCTCGGCATGACGCTGCCGCTGCTCGCGCTCGCGCGACGACCCGTCGCGGCGGCGAGCGCCGTCGCCGCGACGTACCTGCTGGCCATGGGTCTCGGCACGCGGCCCGTCGGGGCCGTGGCGGCGGAGCTCGCGCTGGGCGTGGCGCTGTTCGGGGCGTCGGCGCTGCGACCTCCGGGGACGTGGGCACGACGCGCCGGGCCGCTGCTCGGCGGTGGCGGGCTCGTCCTCGGCGTCGTGCTGCACCTCGCGGGCGTCGGGGCCTTCGCGACGGCGACGGAGCGCACGCTGCTCTACCTCGCCGCGGTGGTCGTCGTCGCGGTCGTCCCGGCGATGCTGCTCGCGGACCGGACCGATGAGCTGCGGGCCCGGAGGCGCGCGGTCGCCCTGCTCGAGGCCCGCGCGGCTGCCGACGTGGACGACGCGCTGCGGCGCGAGCGGCGCGACCTCGACCGGTCGATGACGTGGATCGTCGCGCGGCTCGTCGACGAGATCCGCGGGCTGACGCTCGGGGCGCTCGCGGCGCTGCCGGGCGATCCGGGCCGCGCGGGGGCCGCGGCGCGCCGGGTGGCCGTCGTCACGGCCAGCGCGGGCGACAGCATGCGCGAGCTGCTCGGGCGCCTGCAACCGCCGGCCGACGAGGCACCCGGCGACGACGGGGCCCCGCCCGCGTCGGGCCCCCGGCGCCTGCGCGCGTGGGCGATCGTCGCGCTGGCCGGTGCCCCGTTGCTGCTCGCCGTCCACGGCGTCGTCGACCAGCTGCTCGTGCCGGACCTGCCGCTCGAGCGCACGGCGTGGGGGAGGACGTTCCGGGTCGAGGGGCCGGCCCTGGGGCCGACGGTCGCCGTGCTCCTGGCGGCCGCGACGCCGCTGCCGCTGCTCGCGCGACGCCGCGCGCCGGTGACGGCGGTCGCCCTGACGATGGCGCTCGTCGTCGCGCGCACCGCCGAGGGCGGGCTGTCGTCGGTGACGGTGACGCAGACCTTCGTCGGCGTGACCTGTGCGTGGGTCGCCGCGGCCTGGGCGCGCTCGCCCGCCCAGGCGTGGGCGGGCGGAGCGCTCGCGCTCGGCGGGACCGCCGCCTCGTGGGCGCTGGAGGAGGCGGTCTTCTCCGTCGCGCAGTACGCCTACCTCACGGCCGCGATCGTCGCCGCGTGGAGCGTCGGGCGAGCGGTGTCCGCGCGCGTGCGCGAGGCCGCCGAGGCACGGGACGAGGCGGTCGACCTCGCCGCGCGCCGGGACGCGCTGGCCGCCGCCGCGATCGCGGGGGAGCGGCGACGCGTCGCGCACGAGCTCCACGACATCGTCGGCCACGGGCTGTCGCTCGTCGCCGTCCAGGCCGGCGCGGCGGCGGCGCTCGCCGACCGCGATCCGGACCGGGCGGCCGCGGCGCTCCAGCACGTCCGCGCAGCCGCGGACGGCACGCTCGACGAGCTCGAGGCGCTGAAGGGCAGCCTCGACGCGAACGGGCAGGAGGACGCGCGCGGAGGGCCGACGGTGCGGCGGGTGGTCGCCGACGCGATCGCGGCGGGCGACGCCGTCGGCGCGCATGTCGATCCGGCCGTCGACGACGTGCCGGGCGTGGCGTCGGCGGTCGTCGTGCGCACGCTGCAGGAGGCGCTGACGAACGCCCGGCGCCACGCCCCGGGGGCGGCGGTCGACGTCGAGCTGCGCGTCCTGGCCGAGCAGCTCGTGCTGCGCGTGCGATCGTCGGGGCCGCCCGGGGCGGCGGGGTCGCGCGGGTCCGGCCACGGCCTGTCGGGGATGTCGGAACGGGTGCGGGCCCTGGGCGGCCGGCTGGCGGCCGGTCCCGACGACCGCGGCGGCTGGCTCGTGCACGCCGAGCTGCCGCTCGACGGGCTCCGCGTCGTCGCCGGGGCGCGCTCGCGGCACGAGGCGTGATCCCGCGCTCGGACTCGACCCCGCCGGTCGCGCGGCGCGGTCGCCGGCGCCGATCGGGTCGAGCGTCGCCGACGGCCGGCGCGGGTCCTCCTCGGCACCGCCCGGCCGGAGGACCCGCAACGAGGCTGCGGATGACTACCGACCGGGGACCCGTGCGATTGCCGATGGCGACCGCTCGGGGGTGCGGGAACGTGGTGGACACCGCCATCGAGCCCCCGAAGGGTCCGCGCCATGAAAGCCGCCGTCGTCCACAGCTTCTCCTCTCCGCTCGCGATCGAGGACGTGCCGATCCCGACCCCGGGACCGGAGCAGGTCCTCGTCCGGGTCGAGGCCTCCGGCCTCTGCCACACCGACATCCACGCCGCGCGTGGCGAGTGGCCGGTGAAGCCGGAGCCGCCGTTCATCCCGGGCCACGAGGCCGTCGGCGTGATCGAGCAGGTCGGCCTGGGGAACGCCCACGGCCTCCGCGCCGGCATGCGGGTCGCCATCCCGTGGCTGGGCTACGCGTGCGGCGACTGCGGGTACTGCAACAGCGGCCGCGAGACGCTCTGCGAGCAGCAGCTGAACACCGGCTACTCGATCAACGGGGGCTTCGCGGAGTACGTGATCGGCTACGCCCGGCACGTCGTGGTGGTCCCGGACGGGATCGATCCGGCCGACGCCGCGCCGCTGACCTGCGCCGGCGTCACGACCTACAAGGCGGTGAAGGAGTCGGGCGCGCGCTCCGCGGACCTCGTCGCGGTCTTCGGTGCCGGCGGCCTCGGGCACCTCGCCCTGCAGTACGCGAAGGTCACCGGGGCCGAGGTGGTCGCCGTCGACCTCAACCCGGAGCGGCTCGAGACCGCGCTCCGACTCGGTGCCGACCACGTCGTGCACGCGGGCGAGGAGGACGCCGTGGCGGCGATCCGGCGGCTCGGCGGTGCCCAGGCCGCGATCTCGACCGCCGTCACGCCGGTCGCCTTCGAGCAGGCGATGGGCTCGCTGGCACGCGGGGGCACGCTCGTCTGCGTCGGCCTCCCGGCCGACAACGCGATGCAGGTGCCGATCTTCGAGACGGTGCTCGGCGGTCTGACCCTGAAGGGCTCGATCGTCGGCACCCACCAGGATCTCGTCGAGGTCTTCGACCTCCACCGCCGCGGCAAGACCGAGGTCGAGCGCGCCGAGGCGCAGCTCGACGACGTCAACGACGCGATCGAGGCGATCCTCGACGGCAGCGCCGGAGCGGCGCGGACGGTCTTCCGGCTCGCGCCGGCGGCGGTCCCGGCCGCGCACGACCAGCGCACCGCCGTCGCGAGCTGATCCGCCACCCGACCCTCGCGCCGGCGCGACCCGCGCGCCGGCGCCCCCTGCCGCGCCTCCACGGCCGCGGTCCGACCCCAGGAGCACACCATGGCCACCGTCGAGCAGCCGTCCACGACCTTTCCCGCACCCGGCACGCCGGGCAGCCCGGTCACCGTCGCGGAGCGCTACGGCAACTTCATCGGGGGCGCGTTCGTCGCGCCGGCCGCCGGGCGCTACCGCGCCAACCACACGCCGGTCACCGGCGAGCTGATCTGCGAGGTCCCGGCGTCGACCGAGGACGACGTCGAACGGGCGCTGGACGCCGCGCACGCCGCGAAGCACGACTGGTCGCGCCGCTCGCCGGCCGAGCGGGCGGCCGTCCTGACCGCGGTCGCCGACGCGATGGAGCGCCACCTCGAGGAGCTCGCGGTCGCGGAGAGCTGGGACAACGGCAAGCCGGTCCGCGAGACGCTCACCGCCGACCTGCCGCTGGCGATCGATCACTTCCGGTACTTCGCGGGGGTGACGCGGGCGCAGGAGGGACGGATCTCGCAGATCGACGCCGAGACCTACGCGTACCACTTCCAGGAGCCGCTGGGCGTCGTCGCGCAGATCATCCCGTTCAACTTCCCGCTCCTGATGGCGGCGTGGAAGATCGCACCGGCGCTGGCGGCCGGCAACTGCACGGTCGTCAAGCCGGCGAGCCCGACGCCCTGGTCGATCCTGAAGCTCTGCGAGATCGTCGGCGACCTGATCCCGGCGGGCGTCCTGAACGTCATCAACGGGCCCGGCGGCGAGATCGGCAAGGCGCTGGCCACGAACCCGCGGATCGCGAAGGTCGCCTTCACCGGCTCGACCGAGGTCGGCCGGCAGATCATGGGCTACGCGGCCGACCGCCTGATCCCGTCGACGACCGAGCTCGGCGGCAAGTCCCCGAACGTCTTCTTCGCCGACATCATGGACGCCGACGACGCGCTGCTGGACAAGGCGGTCGAGGGCCTGGTGCTCTACGCCTTCAACAAGGGCGAGGTCTGCACCTGCCCGTCGCGCGCGCTGGTCCAGGCCTCGATCTACGACGCGTTCATGGAGCGGGTGCTGCCGCGGATCGCCGCGATCCGGCAGGGCCACTCGCTGGACCCGAGCGTGCAGATCGGACCGCAGGTCTCCCACGATCAGCGGGCGACCGCCGAGCGCTACGTCGAGATCGGGCTCCAGGAGGGCGCGGAGCTCCTGATCGGCGGGCACCGGCCCGACCTCGGCGACGCCCTCGCGGGCGGGTCGTACTACCAGCCGACGGTGCTGCGCGGCACGAACGACATGCGGGTCTTCCAGGAGGAGATCTTCGGTCCGGTCCTCGCGGTGACGACGTTCGAGGACGAGGCCGACGCGATCCGGATCGCCAACGACACCGCGTACGGCCTCGGCGCCGGCGTCTGGACCCGCGACGGCAGCCGGGCGTTCCGCGTCGGCCGGGCGATCGAGGCAGGTCGGGTCTGGACGAACTGCTACCACCTGTATCCCGCGCACGCGGCCTTCGGCGGCTACAAGCAGTCGGGCGTCGGCCGGGAGAACCACCAGCAGATGCTCGCCCACTACACGCAGACGAAGTGCCTGCTGGTGAGCTACGACCCGCAGCCGAGGGGCCTGTTCTGACGCTGCACGAACGGAGGGCCATGCAGCTCGACGACGCCACCGACCTCGCCCGCCGCGTCCGCGGCCTGTACCACCAGCTCGAGACCGCCCACGAAGGCAGTCCGTGGGGCGTGAAGGACGACATGCTCGGCCTCGTCAACGACGTCGGCACCGTGGCGCGCCTCGTCATGGCCAGCGAGGGGCGCTGGGCGCCCGAGGGCGACGTCCCGACGCTGCTCCAGGGCAAGCTCGCCGAGTGCCTGTGGTGGATCCTCGTCCTCGCCGACCGCCTCGACGTCGACATCGCCGAGGCGTACGGCACGACCCTCGGGGGCATCGAGGAGCACCTGCAGGGATCGGTCGCGCGGCTGCCACCGGCATGACGCCGGGCGGCCGGCCGGCCGATCCGCTGGGGGCGCGGTCGCCTCGCGCGGTCGCGTCCCTGCGGCGGGAACGCTCCGGTTGGGGGCGGCGCCTAGGCGATCCCGAGGTCGCCGGCGCGGACGACGATGTGCAGGCGCGATTCGGCGTCGAGCTTCTGCTTGAGGTTCCCGACGTGCCCCTTGACCGTCGCCTCGCTCACGACGAGGCGGTCGGCGATCCGGCGGTTCGACGCGCCGGTGCGCAGGAGGGCGAGGACCTCGCGCTCGCGCGGGGTCAGGGCGACCACGGGGGCGGTCGCGGCATCGGGGGCCGGGTCGCCCGGGGCGGAGGCGACGACGTCGAGCGACTGCTCGACCGCGGCGAGCGCAGCACGGCTCGCGGCGAGCAGGTCGGCGCCGCCGTCGGTCCGGGCGCGGCGGCGGGCCCGTTCCAGGCGGGTGCGGTGGGCGGCGAGCTCGGCGCGGATCCGGGCGGTCTCCGCGGCGGTCCGGCGGCGCTCCTCGATCCGGGCGCCGGTGACGAGGGCGAGGCGGTCGAGTGCGTCGAGCAGGCGCTCGCCGGGCGGGCCGGCGTGGCGCGAGGCGACGTAGAGCAGGCCGAACGGCCGACCGCCGACGCGCACCGGCACGCAGCCGATGCCGCGCAGGCCCTCGGCCGAGATCGACGTCCGGTAGTCGTGGGTGATCTCCGCCGCCAGCGCGTAGTCGCCGACGGCCTGGGGGCGGGGGTCGCTGAGCACGCGGCCACCGAGGCCACGGCCCGGGCGGGGCGCGAGCGCCGCGAAGCGCGAGGCGTCGACGCCGTGGGTGGCCAGCAGCGGCGTGTCGCCCGCCGCGCCGACGAGCCCGCCGAAGGCGACCTCGCCGCCGAGCTCGCCCACGACCCGGCGGACGGCGTCCTGCAGGAGGGCGAACGCTCCGGGAGCGTCGGCGGTCGAGGAGGTGGTCATGAGCGCAAGCGGGGCCGGATCGGTCCCCCGAGGGTAGCCGCTCGGACCGGCGCAGTCGCGACGTTGGTCGGGTATCGCCCGCCCGCGCGCCGCCGTAGCGTCGCTCCGTCAGTCCGGGCGTCCCAGCGCTCGGAGCATGCGAGGAGCGAGAGGAGCCGTCCGTGACGGTCCAGACCCTGCCGGGGCGGGAGGCCCCGGCGAACCTGAGCGACTACGCGCGCGAGCGCGAGACGTTCCGCATCGAGGTGCCGGAGCGGTTCAACCCCGTCGTCGACATCGTCGAGCGGTGGGCCGACGAGGAGCCCGACGCGCTCGCGCTCCTGTCGCTGGACGGCGCGGGCGAGATCGTCGCCGAGCAGACGACGAGCGAGCTCGCGCGCGACGCGCAGCGCTTCGCGCGCCTGCTGCAGGCCCAGGGAATCGGTGCCGGCGACCCCGTCTTCATCATGCTGCCGCGCGTTCCCGCCTGGTACGCCGCGTTCCTCGGCGCCGTCCGGATCGGCGCGGTGCCGATGCCGGGGCCGAACCTGCTGACGAGCAAGGACATTGCCTACCGGCTCGGCCAGGCCGATGCGGTGGCCGCGGTGACCGACGCAGCCGGCGTGGCGAAGGTCGACGCGATCGACGCGCCGCCCGACAGCCTGCGGGTGAAGCTCGCCTGGACCCCCGGCGCGCCGACGCCGGAGGGCTGGATCGACGCCGACGGGGACGCGCCCGAGCAGGACCTCGTCGCCGCGCCGACCCACCGCGACGACCCGCTGCTCATCTACTTCACCTCCGGCACCGTCTCGCATCCGAAGATGGTCCTGCACACCCAGGAGTACGGCCTGGCGCACGTCACCACGGCGCGCTTCTGGCACGACCTGCGGGCCGGGGACTGCCACTGGACGGTCACCGACACGGGCTGGGCGAAGGCCGCCTGGGGCGGGCTCTTCGGGCAGTGGCACGAGCGCGCGACGGTCGTGCAGGTGCAGCTCGGCAAGCCGGACGCCGACACGATCCTCGGGATCCTCTCCCGGCACCGGATCACGTCCTTCTGCGCGCCCCCGACCCTCTACCGCGCGCTCGTCCAGGCCGACCTGCGCGCGCACGACCTGTCGGTCCTGCGCCACTGCACGAGCGCCGGCGAGCCGCTGAACCCCGAGGTCATCAAGGTCTGGTCGGAAGGCACCGGCGGGCTGACCGTCCACGACGGCTACGGCCAGACCGAGACGTCGCTGCTCGTGGCGAACTACCGCGCCGTGCCGGTCCGGCCCGGATCGATGGGCCTGCCGGTTCCCGGCTGGACGGTCGATGTCGTCGACGAGGACGGCCGCCCGGCGCCGGACGGCGAGGTCGGCAACATCGCCGTCCAGGTCGAGGGGACCACGCGCCCCGTCGGCCTCTTCCGCGAGTACCACCGCAACCCCGACGCGACCGCGTCGCGGTTCCGCGCCGGCTGGTACCTCACCGGCGACAAGGGCGTGCGCGACGAGGACGGCTACCTCTGGTTCGAGGGTCGTGACGACGACGTCATCACCTCCTCGGCCTACCGGATCGGCCCGTTCGAGGTCGAGTCCGCGCTCGTCGAGCACCCGGCCGTCGTCGAGGCCGCCGTCGTCGGCAAGCCCGACCCCGACCGGACGGAGATCGTCACCGCGTTCGTCGTGCTCGCCGAGCGGTTCACGCCCGGCGACGCGCTCGCGCGGGACTTGCAGGATCACGTCAAGACGACGACCGCGCCGTACAAGTACCCGCGCGAGATCCACTTCGTCGAGGACCTCCCGAAGACGGTCAGCGGCAAGATCCGTCGCGTCGCGCTGCGCGCGCGGCTCCGGGCCGAGGGCTGAGCAGGGACCCGCTCGTGCGGCCGGCTCGGCCGCCCGAGCACGCGGGGCAGCGGCCGCGCGGGGTCGCTGAGCGATCCCGAGCGGTCGTCGGAGATGCGTTGTTACACGGACGACGGCGCCGGCCCCGTTCTCACGTCGCCTCCCCGTCGCCGGGGCCGAGAACGCGCGTCCCCGCGGCGCGTTCGGCCCTCCACGGACCTCGACACCCGTGGACGCCCGGCTTGCGGGGCGAGGGGCGGGGACGTTGACCGCGTCGCGCGCCGGGGACTACGGTGCGCGCGATCGTGCTCCGGGTCAGCGAACGACGACGGCGAGGCAGTGGTCCGGGCACGAGCGTCGACGCCGGAGACGCCGGGCGCGGATGCCACCGCGGGCCGATCGCCGCCACGACGGGACGGTCATGCCGATCACGCGTTCCTGACGGCGTCGTACTCGGACGATCACGCGGCGCACGGCCACCCGCGGCGGCTCCGGACCGCTTCGGGGCGTCGCGCGATCTCGAGCTCCGGCGCCGGCCCGCTCCGGCGAGCACCGCCTGCCGACGACCCACCGCCTGCCGACGGCACAGTGCGCGCCGGGGCCAGACCGCCCGCCGCCGGGCCTCCGCGTGCCGACGACCGACCACCTGCCGACGGCGCACCGCGCGCCGGGGCCACCCCGCCCGCCGCTGGGATCCCGGGTGCCGAACGAACATCGCAGACGGATCGGTCCTGGGCACGGCGCTGCCCCGGCTGGTCGTCCGCCTCGACGACGGCGCGGCGCGACGATCATGCAAGCACTCCTCAGCCGGTGGAAGACCTGGAGCCCCGCGCGGCAGGGCGTCGCGATCACGGTCGTGTTCGTCGCGATCATCGCCCTCATCACCTCGTGCGGTGGCGCCGACGATCAACCGCCGACCGCCTCCACGCCGCGATCAACGGTCACCGACGCGGCCCCCGCCGCGTCCGAGCAGCCCGACGCCGACCCGCGGCTGACGGCCGCCAAGGACGCGGAGGTGCGCGAGGACTACGACGAGGCGATCCGCCTGTACGACGCGCTCGGAGAGGAGCGCGAGGTCCGACGGCTGAAGCGGGCCGCGGCTCGCGTGCTCGTCGCGCGCGCCCGTGACGCCTACCGCGATGGCCGGTACCGCACGGCCCGCACCATCGCGCGACGAGCGATCCGCGAGTACGGACGGACCTCGGCGACGGGCGCCGCGACCGTGAGCGCCCGGGCGTCGACGCGGATCCGCGAGGCGTCGGCCCGCCGGGCCCGCCGGGCCGAGCTGGCCCGGATCCGCCGCGCGCAGGCGCGCGAGCGACGGCGCCAGGAAGCGGCTGCCGCCGCCGCGGCCGACGCTGCCGAGGAGGAGGCCGCCAGCGCCGGGGCCGACGCGCCGCACGACGGCAATCCGTACCCCGGGATGAACTGCACCGAGATCGGCCACTCGTACACCGTGGTCCCCGGCAGCGACCCCGATCACGACGCCGACAACGACGGGGTCGCCTGCGAGAGCCAATAGCCGAGCGACCGGGTGGTCGGGCGGCCCCCGACCGCCCGTTCGGGCGTCGTCGGCGACGAGCCGTCGACCGTGTAACAACACACGGTCGGCTGCATCCCGCGGCCGGGGCGGGCATGCTTGCGGCCGGTGGGTCGCAGCTGCCTCGACACCCGGCGTCCGTCGCGCGTCCCCGACGTCTCCCGTCCCGTCCTGCATCGTGCCTGAGCTCGCCGCGCGCCAGGCGGCGTTCGCCCGTCTCGTCGACCTCACGCTCCCCGCGGTGCTCGCCTTCGCCGTGCGGCGATGCCCGAACGCCGCGCTCGCCGAGCGCGTGACGGAGGCCGCCCTCGCGCGCGCGTGGATCGACCTCGACGAGGCCCCGGCGGACCCGACGCTCTGGGTGCTCGGCCTGGCGCGCGAGAGCCTCGCCGAGCACCTGTCGGTCGCCGACCAGCGGGCCTGGCTGCTGGAGCTGCTGGCCGACGGCGATCCGACGCTCCGCGCCGAGCTGCAGGAGCTCTCGGCCATCGAGCTGGAGGCGGTCCTGCTCGTCGAGTGGGACGGCGTCCGCTCGACGGACCTCGCGACCGTCGCCGGCTGCTCGCGCAGCGCGGCCCGCGTGCGGCTGCACCGCGGGCGGGGCAAGCTCGACGAGGCGCTGGGCCGCACGGAGGCGAGCGAGGGCGCAGCGGTGAGCGACGCGGGTCGCGTCGAGGACGCCCGGTGAGCCGGCGCTCGGCCCACGTGGGTCGGGTCGCGGAGTTCCTGCGGGAGCGCGATCCCGTCGAGGACCCGGAGGCGCTGGCGCGCGAGCTCGATCGGCAACGACTCGTTCGCCGGGCCACGGCACAGCGGTTCCAACGCCGCTCACGACTGCGGGCGGCCTGGGCGCCGGCGACGCTCCTGAGCGCGTTGCTCGTGCTCGTGGTCGCCGGCGCGTGGCTGCTCGCCAGCGGCAAGGACGGCCTGCCGGGCAGCGCGCGTGCGCTCGCGGCCGCCATCGAGCGCAACCGCGCGGTCCTGCACACCGTCAGCACCGGCCCCGGCCTGCCGAGCGTCGTGCAGGGACGGCCGCGGGTGACGCGGGTCGAGCGGTGGGTCGCCGCGGCGTGGGACACGGTGCGCACGCGCACGACCTTCGCCGACGGCTCG
>JALRCL010000042.1 GCA_023268575.1 Patulibacter sp. | reverse complement strand
GAAGCGCATGGTCGAGCGGTCGCGCCCGGTCGTGTGGGACGTCCTCGAGGAGGTCATCGCGGAGCACCCGGTGCTGCTCAACCGCGCACCCACGCTGCACCGCCTCGGCATCCAGGCGTTCGAGCCGAAGCTCGTCGAGGGCAAGGCGATCCAGGTCCACCCGCTCGTCTGCTCGGCGTTCAACGCCGACTTCGACGGCGACCAGATGGCCGTCCACGTCCCGCTCTCGGCCGAGGCCCAGGCGGAGGCGCGGCTGCTCATGCTGTCGTCGAACAACATCCTGTCGCCGTCCAACGGGCAGCCGCTGGCGACGCCGTCGCAGGACATGGTCATCGGCGGCTACTACGTGACGCTCGGCCCGAGCCCCGAGGAGCTCGCCGACAAGCACCAGGCCCTCTACGCCGGGCAGTGGCCGGCCGACGAGCCGAAGCCGCGCGTGTTCCGCACCGCGGCCGAGGCCACGCTGGCCGATCAGCACGGCGTCGCGAAGCTCCACGACCTCGTCGAGTACCGCGCCGCGGGCCGCCCGCCGGTCCTCACGACGCTCGGCCGCGTGATCTACAACGAGCGGATCGAGCGCGCGCTCCAGGAGACCCTGGGCGAGGACTTCGACCCGGCGTCGTACGTCTTCATCAACCAGTCGATGCGCAAGAAGGACACCCAGCGCTTCATCGACCAGCTGGTGCAGATCTACGGCCCCTCGACGATCTCGCTGGTCCTCGACGCGTTCAAGGACCTGGGCTTCGAGTTCGCCACCCGCGCCGGCGTGACGGTGTCGAAGAACGACGTCGTCATCCCGCCGAGCAAGGGCGAGATCCTCAAGAAGTACGAGGGCGAGGTCTCCGGCATCCAGGAGCAGTACGACGACGGCCTGATCACCGATCAGGAGCGGCACGAGCTCGTCGTGAACAAGTGGAACGAGGCGACGGAGGTCGTCGCCGACGCCATGGAGCAGCACTTCGACTCCCGGAACCCCATCTACATGATGGCCAACTCGGGTGCTCGTGGCTCGCTGAAGCAGATCCGCCAGCTGGCCGGCATGCGCGGCCTGATGTCGAACCCGAAGGGCGAGATCATCGAGCGGCCGATCAAGGCGAACTTCATGGAGGGGCTCGACGTCCTCGAGTACTTCATCTCCACCCACGGCGCCCGCAAGGGCCTCGCCGACACCGCCCTGCGGACCGCGGACTCCGGCTACCTGACGCGGCGTCTCGTCGACGTCTCGCAGGACGTCATCATCCGCGAGCCCGACTGCGGCGTGACGGAGGGCATCCACCTGCCGGTCTTCACCGAGACCGGCGAGGTCAACCCGAACCTCGCGGGACGCGTCGCGGCGGAGGACATCGTCGTCGGCGGCGAGGTCCGCGTCGAGGCCGGGGTCGAGATCGACAACGCCAGCGCGGACTCGCTGAGCGCCCTGGACGAGTCGGAGCGCCCCACGGTCCACGTGCGGTCGGTCCACAAGTGCCAGTCGCTCGTCGGCATCTGCCAGGCGTGCTACGGCCGCTCGATGGCGTCCGGCAAGGTCGCGGAGATCGGCGACGCGGTCGGCATCATCGCCGCGCAGTCGATCGGTGAGCCCGGCACGCAGCTGACCATGCGGACGGTCCACACCGGCGGCGTCGCCGGCGCGGACATCACGCACGGCCTCCCGCGCGTCGTGGAGCTCTTCGAGGCCCGCAAGCCGAAGGGCCTGGCGAAGATCGCCGAGCACGACGGCACCGTCGCGATCGAGTCCACCGACAAGGCGCTGACGGTCGTCCTCACGGACGCCGCCGGCGACGAGCACCGCTACACGTTCCCGCGCCGCACCCGCCTCTTCGTGGAGGAGGGCCAGCGCGTGAAGGCCGGCGAGCAGCTCAACGAGGGCTCCCTGTACCCGCACGAGCTCCTGGCGCTGCGCGGTCGCACCGCGACCGAGCAGTACCTCGTCAAGGAGGTCCAGGCGGTCTACAAGTCGCAGGGCGTCGACATCAACGACAAGCACATCGAGCTGATCGTGCGCCAGATGCTCAAGCGCGTCCGCGTGGAGCAGAAGGGCGACACGGACTTCCTGCCCGGCCAGTTCGTGGACCGCCAGGAGCTCCTGCGCGCGAACGACGAGATCGAGGCCGCCGGCGGCGAGAAGGCGACGTTCGAGGAGGTCATCCTCGGCATCACGAAGGCGTCGCTGAACACCGACTCGTTCCTGTCGGCCGCCTCCTTCCAGGAGACGACGAAGGTCCTGACCGATGCGGCGCTGGAGGGCAAGCGGGACGACCTGCTCGGCCTGAAGGAGAACGTCATCATCGGCAAGCTCATCCCGGCCGCCACCGGGCTGAAGCACTACCGCCGGATCGAGATCGAGCCG
>JALRCL010000938.1 GCA_023268575.1 Patulibacter sp. | reverse complement strand
GTGGCGCCGACGGTCGACCGGCTGCGCGCCGCGCTGCAGGACACGACGCCGACGCTGCGTCGCGCCCGGCCGCTCGTCGCGGCGCTGCGGCCGGCGCTCACGAGCCTCGCCAGCGCCTCGACGTCGGCGGGGCCGTTGCTGGACGCGCTCGCGCCGCTGCTGCAGCGCGTGAACGACCGGACGCTGCCGTTCCTCTTCCGCAAGGACGCCGAGGACACCCAGCGCCGGCTGTTCGAGCTCGTCGGGCCGCTCGTGACGCTCCTGAACTCCGCGGCGGCGACGTACGACGCGCAGGGCCACTTCATCATCTTCCAGGGCGGGATCAGCACGAAGATCGCCGAGGGCTTCCTGCCCTGCAAGCTCCTGCTGAGCGATCCGGACGCGCGCGAGCTCGTCACCTGCGAGAACCTCAACCAGCTGCTGCAGCTCGTCCTCGGCGGCACCGCCACGAAGGCGCAGCAGCGCGCCGCCGGCGAGCGGTTCGCGCAGCTCCTCGACCGTCGGAAGGCAGGTCGCTGATGCCGCGCCTCAGCCCGCGCGCCCGGCTGGAGATCCGCCGCGCCCGGTTCCCGTTCGTCGTGGTCGTCGTCCTCGGGATCTGCGCCGTCGTCGTGCTGGCGCTGCTCGTCGGCCAGCAGACGTTCAAGCGCCCGTGGGCCGACTACGCCGAGGTGCGCGTCGCGTTCGACGACGTCAAGGGCGTCGTCCCCGGCCAGCAGGAGGTCCGCGTCGCGGGCGTGAAGGTCGGCGTCATCGACCGCAGCGAGCTCGTGGACGGCCGGCCGGTCCTGACGCTCGCGATCGAGCGCCGCTACGCCCCGGTGCACCGCGACGCGACGTTCCGGCTGCGGCCCCGCACGCCGCTGCAGGACATGTACGTCGAGATGACCCGCGGCACGGCTCGCGCCGGCGACCTGCGCGACGGCGAGATCGTCCGCGACCGGCGCCGGATCGTGACGCCGGTCGACGTCGCCAACGTCCTGCAGTCGTTGGACGGCGACACGCGGCAACGGCTCGAGCGGCTGCTCGTGGAGCTCGGGCGCGGCATGGCCGACGGCGGCCGCTCGCTGCGCCAGGCGTTCACGGACGCCGCGCCGTTCCTGCAGAACGCCCGCGACGTCGCCGCCGCGTTCGCGCAGCGCGAGGGCCTGACCCGCCGGCTCGTGCGCGAATCCGGCCTGCTGACGAGCGAGATCGCGCGCAGCGACACCGCCCTCACGACGCTCGTGCAGCGCGGCAGCAGCGCGCTGTCGACGCTCGGGCGGCAGGACGACGCGCTGCGTGCGTCGCTCGCCGAGATGCCCGGCACCGTCGAGCGGGTCCGCACCGCGCTGGCGGCGCTCGGCACCGCTCAGGACGACCTCGACCCGGCGCTCGCGGCGCTGCGTCCCGCGACGCGCTCGGTGCGTCCGGCGCTCGACGCCGTCGACCGGCTCAGCGGCGACCTCCGGCCGGCGGTCCGCGCGCTGCGCCCGACCGTGAGCGCGCTGCGCCCGCTCGCCGGCGAGCTTCCGCCGGCCGCGCGCCTGCTCGAGCAGCTGCCCGAGCCGCTGCGCCCGCAGCTGGACGACGTCGAGCGGACCCTCGACCTGCTCGAGCCGTGCGAGGAGAGCGTGCGCCGCTTCTTCGCCTGGACCATCTCGGTGCTGAAGACCGGCGACGGCTACGGGGCGATCCCGCGCGGCGAGCTGAGCGTCGGCCCCGACACGATCCCCGGCCAGCTCGCGGGGGCGACGATCCACCCGAAGCCGACCTGCAACGCGGGGGTGAAGTGATGCGGACCCGGCGCCTCACCCAGTACGCGACGATCCTCGCGTTCCTCGTGCTGACCGGCGGGCTGCTCTGGTACCTCGTCGGCCAGACCGGCACGCGGGTGGAGATCGGCAAGCACCCGTACCGGATCGACGTCCAGCTGCCGACCGCCGTTCAGCTCGTGCCGAACTCCGACGTCCGCGCGTCGGGCGTGAAGGTCGGCGCGGTCACCGCCGTCGAGCGCGAGGAGGACGGCACCGCGCGCGTCCGGATCCGGATCGACCACGACGGCGCGAAGCCGATCGCGCGCGACGCCACCGTCCAGGTCCGCACGAAGACGCTGCTGGGCGAGAACTACCTCGAGCTCGTGCCGGGCACCCGCGCCGCGGGAACGGTCCCGTCGGGCGGCACGCTGGCGCTGCGCCAGGCCGACCCGAGCGTCCAGATCGACGACATCCTCTCCTCGCTGGACGCTGACACCCGACGCGAGGTGCGCCGGTCGCTCGCGCGGTCCGCGCTCGCCGTCTCCGGGCGCTCGCGGGACCTCAACCAGGCGCTCGGGGCGCTGCAGCCGACGGTCGAGTCCGGCGGCCGCGTGCTGCGCACCGTCGCCGAGCAGCGGCGAGACCTCGACGCGCTCGTGCGCCAGACCGGCCGGGTGCTGGAGACGGTCTCCGCGCGCGGCGACGACCTGGAGCGGTTCGTCCGCCAGGGCCGGCGTGCCGGCGACGCCGTGGCGGTGCGCGACCGCGAGCTCGCCGCGGCCGTCCGCGAGCTGCCGACGGTCCTCGCCCCGGCGCGCCGCGCGACCCGCGCGCTGGCGCGGTTCTCCGCGGACGCGGCCCGCCCGATCGACGAGCTCGGCGACGGCGTCCAGGCGCTCGCACCGACCGTCCGCGACCTGCGTCCGACGGCCCGGGCCACGACCGCGCTGCTGCGCGACGTGCCGAGCCTCGCCCGGCGGCTGGACCCGCTGCTGACGAGCCTCGAGCGGACGACCCGCACCGGTGGACCGCTCGTGGCGCCGCTCGAGCGGACGCTGCGGGAGCTCAACCCGGCGCTCGCGTACCTCGCGCCGTACGCCCGCGAGTTCGGCGCGTTCTTCGGCAACGTCGGGAGCGCGAACAACGAGCGCGACAGCCTCGGGCACATGATCCGGGTCTATCCCGTCGTCAACGCGGCGACGCTCAACGTCCCGGGGCCGCTGCGCAAGGTCATCGACGACGTCCTCGAGGCGACCGGCATCGACCAGGTGAACCAGCTGCGGACGAACCTCTACCCGCGGCCCGGCACGGTCGGCGCCCCGGAGCGCGAGACGGGGACCTTCCCGAAGCTGCCGACCGTCGAGCCGCAGGTCGGCACCCGCGCCGGTCGGTGATCCGGGGGCCGGCGCCTTGGTCGGCACCCGGCACGACCCGGTCGGCTCTGGCAGCCTGCGTCCCGTGACCGGTCAGCTCCGCTTCACCCAGCTGGAGTTCAGCCACGCCGTCGGCGTGCCCGCGGGGCTCTACCCCGTCGGCGACGGCTCGGTGCTCGCCGTCGCGGTCACCGCGGCGGTCGAGGTCCGCTGGCGGCGCCGTCGGCGCCGGACGGTCGTCGACGCCACGGCCCCGGCGCCGGTCGCCCTGACGCTCGTCACCCACATCGCGAGCGACGAGCCGCCGCGGTCGCCGAGCGAGGCCGACGCGGCGCTGGCGGCGCTGCGGCGCGACGACGACGCCCAGGACGCACTGCGCGACGCGGCGCTGCGGCTGCTCAACCGGGCGATCGTCGCCGCGCGCCGCGCGAGCGGCGACCCCTACCTCGTCGAGCTGACCTCCGTCGATCCGCGAGCCGTGCGCTTCGGCCACGGCGAGCCGGACGGCCTGCGCCTCGGCGAGTGGACGGCGGCGTTCCAGCAGCGACCGCCGTCGGCCGGCCGCGGTTCGGCGATGGCGGAGGCCCCGATCGGTGCCGCGGTGCGCGACGCGCTCGCCGGCGACGCGACGGAGACGGGCTCGCAGGCGGCGGCCGTGCTGGCGCAGCGCGCGCTCCTCGACCTCGCCCACGACCGACCGCTCGCGGCGGCGGCCGGCGTCGCGGCCGCCGAGGCGCTCCTCGAGTCAGCCGCCGCGGGCGTCGCACCGACCGACACCCCGGGGGCGAGCGATGCCGCTGGGCCGGCCGGCGCCCTCGTGGACGTCCCGGATCCGGCCGAGCTCGTGCGACGCGCCGAGGCGGTCGTCGCGGCGGCCGACCGGCGTCGGCGATGACGCGTCCGCCGTCCCGGCACGGATTCGAGGGGCTGCCCCAGCTCGCGGTGGCGGCGGTCGCGATCCTCGTGACGATCGCGCTGGCGATCGTCGTCCTGCCCTGACCGCGCCGGGCCGGCGTGGTGGGCCCCGCGTGGGACGGCTCGCCGGGTCAGGGTCGGTGCGCGGCGCTTGGGCGGCGGGCCGTCGGAACGCGCGGCGAGCGCGCCGGGTCGGGATCGGTCCCCGGTCGCGCTGCTCGTGACGGTCGTGTCGGGACTCGTGGTCCTGCCGTGACGCGCCCGGCGGTACGCCGCCTACGCGACGACGAGCGCGGCGAGGCCCGCCGCGACGACGACGATCCAGCCCTCGAAGAGGAGGCGCCCGGCGAGCGGCGCCTCGCGGAGCTCCATGAAGTCCAGGAGCACGAGGCGGACCTTCCAGGCCGCGATCGCGAGGACGGCGATCGCGACGCCGGAGGAGTCGGCGGCGTCCTTCGAGAGGACCCAGGTGGTGAGGATCGTCGCGAGGACGAGCAGGCCGAGGACGGCCTCGGGGGTGCGCAGGACGGTCGGTCGCACGGGGATCACCGGACCACGTAGAGGAGCGGGAAGATCACGATCCAGAGGAGGTCCACGAGGTGCCAGTAGATCGCGGCGCTCTCGAACGCGACGACGTTGCCGGCACGGCCCCGGCGGCGCCAGGACCAGAGGAATCCCGCGAGGATCGCGGTCCCGATCAGGACGTGCACGAGGTGCAGGCCGGTGATCGAGAAGTAGTACATGAAGAAGTCGCTGGTGGTGGACGTGTGCCCGGCGTCGACCTCGCGCACGTACTCGATCGCCTTCGAGACGCCGAAGGCGACACCGGCGCCCACGCCGCCGAGCAGCCAGCGGCCGGCCCGGTCGACGTCGCCGGTGCGGATCGCCCGCAGCGCGCGGACGACGAACCACGAGCCGAGCAGCAGCACGATCGTGTTGATGCCGCCCTGGTCGAGGTGCAGCGCCTGGCGTCCCTGCTCGAAGACGACCGGGTCGTCGCGGCGGTCCAGCGCGAAGGAGAGGAACAGCAGGCTGAAGATCGCCAGGTCGCCGGCGACGAGGACCCACATGCCCTCGGCGCCGGGCATCCGCCGGCGCTCCCGGCCGGCCTCGGCCGGGGTGCTGCCCGGCGTCGCGACGGCGCTCACGCGTGGACCCCCGCGAGGCGGTCGGCGGCCTCGTCCTCGGCCTCCAGCCGTCGCAGCGCGCGGACCGTGCACGGCATGACGACGACGATCAGCACGAAGAACATGACGAACACGCCCCAGAAGCTGATCAGCCCGT
>JALRCL010000839.1 GCA_023268575.1 Patulibacter sp. | reverse complement strand
CGTCGGACAGGACGCGCAGCCACGACGGCGCGTCGTCGAGCGGCAGCAGCATGCCCGAGAGGAGCCGCTGCCGAAGGTCCTGGAGATGCCGGTGGTGGTGATGATGCGCCGCAGCCTCGGCCGCAATCCGGTCACATCCTGGCCTGAATGCGTGCGAGCCTTGCGGCATGGCTGATCCGACCGCCCGGATGCTGCGGCTGCTGTCGCTGCTGCAGACCCACCGCTTCTGGCCCGGCGGGGAGCTCGCGAGCGAGCTGACCGTCAGCGAGCGGACGCTGCGCCGGGACGTCGACCGGCTGCGCGAGCTCGGCTACCCGGTGGCGGCCGCGCGCGGCGCGGGCGGCGGCTACCAGCTGCAGGCCGGCAGCCAGCTGCCGCCGCTCCTGCTGGACGACGACGACGCCGTCGCGATCGCCGTCGGGCTGCGGACCGCCGCGGGCGGCACGATCGCCGGCATCGAGGAGGCGTCGGTCCGCGCACTGGCGAAGCTCGAGCAGGTGCTGCCGCCCGGCCTGCGCCGGCGCGTCCAGGCCCTGCAGGACTCGATCGTGCCCTCGCTGGGGGAGGCGGGCACCGTCGACGGCGAGGTCCTGGCGACGATCGCGCAGGCCTGCCGCGACCAGGAGCGCCTGCGCTTCGCCTACCGGCGCGCGGACGGCACGGAGAGCGAGCGGACGGTCGAGCCGCACCGGCTCGTGGCCCACTACCGGCGGTGGTACCTCGTGGCCTGGGACGCGCGGCGCGCTGACTGGCGGACGTTCCGCGTGGACCGGATCGGCGAGCCGGCCGGCTCGGGCGGGCGGTTCACCGCCCGTCGCCCCCCGGGCGGGGACGCGGCGGCCTACGTGCGCTCCTCGATCAAGGCCCGCCCGACGCGTCACGAGGCGGTCGTCCTCGTGCACGTCCCCGCGGAGGAGCTCCCGCGCGAAGCGACCTGGTTCCGCGGCGAGGTCGAGCCGGTCGACGAGCGCTCGTGCCGGATCCGGACGAAGGCCGACGGCCTCGCGTGGCTCACGGTCCACCTCGCGTTCCTCGAGTGCGAGTACCGGATCGAGGGCCCGCCGGAGCTCGTCGCGTTCGCGGCGGCCCACGCCGGGCGGCTCGCGCGCTCCGCGGGCGGCTGAGCGCGAGCCGACGTGGGGCGGCTCAGCCGCCGGTGGCCGACAGCGCCGCCTGCAGCGTCTTGGACGCCACCGGCGCGGCGGTCTCGCCGCCCTGGAAGTTCCCGACCCGCAGGACGCCGATCGCCAGCGGGTCGTCGCCGCCGCCCCGCGTCGAGGGGGCGAACGCCGCCATCCAGGCGTCGGTGTTCGACCCGTCCTTGTTGCCGCACGCGCTGTCGACCGGCTGCGTCTGCTCCCCGGGCGGGGCGTCGGGGGCGGCCTGCTGCTCGCAGTGGTCGCCCTGGGTGGCCCGCAGCTCGGCAGTGCCCGTCTTGTCGGCCGTGGTGACGCCCGGCACGGCCGCCTTCTGGCCGGTGCCGTTGCGGACCACGGCGAGCATGAGGGTGCGGAGGTTGCGCGCGGTGTCGGCGTCGATCACGCGGCGGGTCTTCGCGGTCTTCGTCGTGCGCAGGAACGTCAGCTCCGGCATCCGCCCCCCGTTGGCGACGATCGCCGCCCAGCTGGCGACGTCCAGCGGCGTCGCCTGGACCTGCGCCTGCCCGATGCCGGACTGCGCGAGGTCGCCGACGCCGAGCTCGGTCGGCAGCGACGCGGTCTGGGCTCCGGGCACGCCGGGGTCGCGGTTGAAGCCGAAGCGCTCGGCGACGGCGACGAACTCCTTCGCCCCGACCTTCGCCGCCAGCGGCGCGAAGACCGAGTTGCAGGAGTGCGCGAACGCGTTGGTCAGCGGCCCGCCGCAGGACTCCTGGTTGGAGTTCTGGATGCCGAAGCCCTTCGCCTCGGTCTCGTACGGGTAGCTCGAGCTCATCTTCGCCTTGCCGGCCTCGAGCGCCGCCGCGGCGGTGATGATCTTCATCGTCGAGCCGGGCGGCTGGAGGTTGCTCCACGCGATGCCCTGGAAGGCGAGGACCTCGCCGGTCCGCGAGTTGATGACGACCGATCCGGTCTGGCTGGGCGCGTTCTGCTGCGCCTCGACGGCGGCCTTCACCACCGGGAGCGAGATCGAGGTGCGCACGGGCTCGGCCTTCTCCGGTTCGACGCTGCGCAGCACGCGGTCGCCCGCGCGCAGCTCGCCGCCGGGCTTGCCGACGAGCTGGGCGTTGAGGATCCGCTCCAGGCCGTTCACGCCGACCTGGGCGTCGCGTGGCACGCCGAGGCGTCGCAGCCGGGCCTCGTCCTGCGGCAGCGCGGTGCCC
>JALRCL010000744.1 GCA_023268575.1 Patulibacter sp. | reverse complement strand
CTCGGCGGCGACGCGCCCGACCGCGTCGCCCGGCGCGACCCGCTCCTGGTCGGCGAGGTGGGCCTGGCGCGGCGTGAGGACCGTCTCGCCCGGCTCGGCCGGCGACGCCGTGGTCGGCGGGCGCGTCGCCCCGGCGGCGCGCGACGCGCGCAGCGCCCGCTTCAGCGCGGACGGGAACTCGCGCAGCAGCGGCTCCGGTGCCTGCACGCCGATGACGAGCACGACCGTCGAGTGGGTCGCCAGCTCGACGACGGTGTCGAGCTCGTCGCGCAGCCGCCGCTGGACCTCGAGGCCCGTCAGGCCGGTCTCGCGCACGTCGATGACGACGCGCAGCGGATCGTGGGCGACGACCCCGGGGAAGGGGGCGGAGGGATGCGCGGGACCGAGGACGCGACAGCCCGGGATCGCGCCGATCTCGTTGTGGAGCGCGCGGACCCGGGCGATCGTGACGTCGAGCAGGCCCGCGCCGTGGGCGGCGAGCTGGCGGCGCGCGCCGTCCAGCGACGCCATCAGCAGCGAGCTCGGGCTCGTGGAGCGCAGCATCCGCAGTGCGCGGGCGACGTCGTCCTGCACGCGGGCGAGCCGGTCCGGTCCGAGGCCGGAGGGCCGGGGGCCGACCGTCCCGTCGCCGACGTGGAGGATCGCGCTCTGCGTGAGGCTGCCGCCGTGCTTGTGGGTCGACGTCAGCACGACGTCGGCGCCCTGCCGCAACGCGCTGCCGGGCAGGTCCTCGTGGAAGCCGAAGTGCGGGCCCCACGCGCAGTCGACGACGAGCAGCATCCCCGCCTCGTGCGCCACGCGGGCGCAGCCCTCGACGTCGCCGACCATCCCGAAGTACGTCGGCGACACGAGCGTCACCGCGTCGGCGTCGGGGTGCCGGGCGACGGCGTCGCGCAGCTGCTGCGGCGAGACGACGGTCGCCATGCCGAGGTCGTGGTCGTAGCCGGGCGCCACGAACCGCGCGGTGCCCCCGCTGAGCACGAGCCCGTCGACGACCGATCCGTGGCTGTTGCGCTGGACGAGGACCTCGCGCCCCTCCGGCGCGAGCGCGAGCATCGTCGCGTGGTTGCCCTGCGTCGCGCCGTTCGTGAGGAACCAACTGCGCCCCGCCCCGTAGGCATCGGCGGCGAGCAGCTCGGCCTGCGCGATCGGCGTCGGCGGGGCCGGGAGCCCCGGCCAGGCGATCGGGCTCGCGTCGATCCCCGGCATGTCCTGCGGCACGTCGAGGGCGAAGGCCGAGCCGCCGATCTCGCCGAGCAGCCCCGGGTCGGCACCCGGCCCGCCGGTGTGCCCCGGGACGAAGTACCGCCGCGGGCCACGGCGGGCGAAGGCGGCGACCGCCTCGAGGTACGGGGCGCGGAGCTGGGCGCCGGGGTCGAGCGGGGAGCGGGGGACGTCGGGCTCGGTCATGGGGGAGGCGGGCGGGTGGGGCCGTCCCGCCCAACCTACGCCGTCCCCCGGCGCCGGTCGTCCCCTCGCGGCTCAGTCGTCGTCGACGGCGCCCGTCACGACGGCGTAGCCCGAGGACAGGCGGACCACGCGCTCCCGGGAGCCGGGCGTCAGGACCTCGACCTCGGCCGCGATGTAGGGGAAGGCGTTGTCGCGCTGCAGTGACGGCTCGTGCACGAAGCCGGCCGGCGCGTAGAACTGCGGCACCTCCAATCCCCACGTGACCCCGAATTGCGCACCGGCCGCGTTCAACTCCTCG
>JALRCL010000711.1 GCA_023268575.1 Patulibacter sp. | reverse complement strand
CCGGGCTGGGACCGACGATCGCCTTGAGCACGTCGGCCCACAACGTGCCCGCGGTCGCGAGCACGAGGAACGCGGCGGCGCGGCGGCCGAGGCGCCGGTCGACGGCCCAGGCCGCCAGGAGCAGCAGCGCCGAGGCCGGCGCCGGGGTCCCGAGCTGCGACATGAGCGTCGCGACGTCCCAGGCCTGCCGCTCGAGCCCCGGTTCGGCGCCGAGCCGATGGTCGAGCAGGCGCAGCTCGCCGGGCAGCGCGCCGACGACGTGGGACCAGAGGACGAGGAGGGCGAGCCCCGCGAAGCTCGCGCCGGCGAGCAGCGCCGCGTCTCGCCGTCGTGCGCCGGGGATTAGGGCGGTGGAGGTCCGGGGCACCGCGTCCGGACGCTACCGGCCCGCCCTCGAGCGCAGTGCGATCCAGCACACCGACCGCCGGAGCGGGGATCGGCCCCGACGCGCGTGCGCGATCCCGCGAATCGGCGTCCCTCCGAGGGACGAGGAGGTCGAGCTCAGTGACCGACGACGCGCAGCGGCGCGTCGGTGCGGTGCGCCGTCCGCCAGCGCGCGGCGACCCCGTCCCGGGCCGACGCCTGCCGCTCGATGTGGCGCCCGTACGCGACGAGGCCCAGCGCGACGAGGCCGTTGATCACCAGCCAGGCGACTGCCACGAGGAGAACGATGGTCATGCCTCCGAGGTCGGCCCGGCGAGCGCAGACCTGCGGCGCCGCGGCGTTGCCTGGACGTTCGTTGGAGGAACCGCTCCGTCGGACGGCGCCAGGTGATCACCCGGCGCGCTCGGGCGCGTGCATCGCCCGCATGGCGGCGGCGACCTGCGCCCGCGGCAGCGGCTCGTCGCGGCGCGACACGAGCCACATCGTCACGAACGCCAGCGGGACGGAGACGACCGCCGGCTGGGAGAGCAGCGACTCCTCCATCGCCTCGCCGCCGGCGAGCGCCGCGACGATCCCGGCGCTCGCGACCGCGCCGCCGGCGAGCATCCCCGCCAGCGCGCCGCGCGGGGTCAGGCCGGTCCACCAGATGCCGAGCAACAGCAACGGGCAGAAGGTCGACGCCGCCAGCGCGAACGACCACGAGACGAGGATCGTGATGTCGAGGCCGCGCGCCGCGATCGCCAGGAGCGCCGGGACGACGATCGCCGCGACCGCCGAGACCCGGAACCGCCGCCGGCGCAGCGCCGCCGGATCCTCGGCCGCCGGGTCGAGGGTCGGCGCCGACGGTCCGCGCGCGAGCGGGGCGGACCGGGGCCCGGCGGAGGTCCCGCCCCGGCGCAGGCGCGGCAGCAGGTCGTAGGCGACGGTCCCGGCCGTGGAGACGAGGAGGCCCGACGCGGTGGAGACGAACGCCGCGAACGCGCCGGCGGCGACGACCGCCACGAGGGTGCGGCCGGTCGCGTCGGCGAACACCGCCTCCGGCAGGCGCAGCACGACGAGGTCGGTCTGGCCGGTGACGTAGAGCTCCGGGACGAGCACCCGGCCGAGCAGGCCGTACACGACGGGGAAGAGGTAGAAGACGCCGAGCAGGCCGAGCACCCGCACGGTCGTGTGACG
>JALRCL010000678.1 GCA_023268575.1 Patulibacter sp. | reverse complement strand
TCTGGAAGAGGACCCCGAGCTCGTCGGCGAACCGGCGGTACGGCGCCGCCTCCTCGTCGCGGAGGCCCGCGAGGCGCAGGACGCCGCCGACCGACGCCCCGATCAGGCGCCCGGTCTTCAGGCCGTGCAGCGTCCGCAGCGCCGCGGCGACGTCACCGTCCGCCTCGACGCCCTGGACGTCGAGGTACTGTCCCCCGACCATCCCGTCGACCCCGGTGGCGTCGGCGAGCTCGGTCGCGGCCTCGAGCAGGCGGTCGGCGGGGACGCCGGCGCGCGCGCCGTCGCGCAGGAGGAGGTGGAAGGCCTCGGCGTAGAGCGCGTCGCCCGCGAGGATCGCCACGTCCTCGCCGTAGGCGACGTGGCAGGTCGGCCGGCCGCGACGCAGGTCGTCGTCGTCCATCGCCGGCAGGTCGTCGTGGATCAGCGAGTACGTGTGGATCAGCTCGATCGCGGCCGCGAGCGGCAGCACCTGCTGCTGCGGCACGCCGGTCGCGCGCGCCGTCGCCAGCGCCAGCACCGGCCGAATCCGCTTGCCGCCGGCCAGCAGCGAGTAGCGCATCGCCTCCTCGAGCCCGGCCACGCCGGCGCTGCGCGCCGGGAACCGCAGCGTCTCGAGGTGCCGCTCGACGATGTCGCGCAGCTCGTCCGGGTAGCCGCCGGCGCCGGCGACGGACGCCGTCGAGTCCGCGGACGCGCTCACCGGGTGCTCCCCGCCTCGCGCACGAGCCGGTCGAAGGCGGCCGCCGCCCCGGCGGCCGTCTCGGCGAGTCCCTCGGCGGTCGTCACCTGGGCGTCGGGATCGTCGCCCTGCTCGGGCACCCGCCCGGTGCCGTGGTCCAGGCGGGCGAGCTGGATCTGGAGGTCGCGCTCGGCGTCGTCGGGCACAACGACAGTGTGCAGGATCCGGGAAGGCCCGGGATCAGCGGTCGTCGTCGGCCGGGCCCGCCTCGGGGGCGGCCGACGCGTCGCCGCGGCCGGCGGCCTGGTGCTCGCGCAGGATCGCGGCAAGGATCCCGTTGACGAACTTCGGCGCGTCGGAGCCGCAGAAGCGCTTCGCCGTCTCCACGGCCTCGGAGATCGCGCCCTCCGGAGGGATCGGGCTCTCCCCCGGCACGACGTCCGGGTGGAGCATCTCCAGCAGCGCGACGCGCATGATCGAGCGCTCGAGCGGGGCGATCCGCTCGAGCGTCCAGCCCTTGGCGTGCCGCCCGATCAGCGGATCCAGCTCGGCCTGGTGGTCGGTCACCGCGTGGGCGAGCGACCGGGTGAACATCGCCGTCTGGCGATCGAAGAGCTCGTGCAGCGGCCGGCCGGTCAGGTCGTGCTGGTAGACGACGAAGACGGCGGCGCGGCGCTGCTCGGAGCGGCGGGACACGGGAGCGGGTTCCGGAGCCGGCCGGCGCTCAGGCGCGCGACATGTAGTCGCCCGTCTCCGTCTGGACCTTCACGCGGTCCCCGACGTTGACGAAGAGCGGCACCCGGATCTCGGCGCCCGTCTCCAGCGTGGCGGGCTTGTCGCCGCCGCCCGACGCGGTGTCGCCGCGCAGGCCCGGCTCGGTGTGGGCGACCTCGAGCTCGACCGAGGCCGGGAGCTGGACGTCGGCCGGGTTGCCGTCGATGAAGAGGATGTCGACCTCGTCGTTGGCGCGCGTGAAGCGCAGCGCCTTCTGGACCGCCTCGACGGGGATCGCGAGCTGCTCGAAAGACTCCGTGTCCATGAAGTGCGCGTCCGTGCCGTCCTCGTAGAGGTACTGCATCTTGCGCGCCTCGGTGTGGACGGCGCGGAACTTCTCGCCGGCGCGGAACGTCTTGTCGATGACCGCCCCGTCGCTGGCCCGGCGGAGCTTCGTGCGCACGAACGCGGGGCCCTTGCCCGGCTTCACGTGCTGGAACTCGACGACCTTGAAGACGGTGCCGTCGACCTCGATGTGGTTGCCGTTCTTCAGCTGGTTCGTGGAGATCATGGCCGCGGGACAGGGTAGAGGGCGAGCCGCGGTCGTGGGGGACTGGGTGCTGCGGCGCGCAGGGCCGTCGTCAGCTCGCGTCGGCCACGAGGACGTCGACGAGCCCCGGGAAGCGCGCGTCGAGCTCCTC
>JALRCL010000573.1 GCA_023268575.1 Patulibacter sp. | reverse complement strand
GCTCCGCAGCCAGATCGAGTGCAGCCGGCCCGCGTAGTCGCCGACGTAGCGCGCGCCGCCGAGGCGCGCGACGGCCGCCTTGACCTTCCCGCCGGCGCGGTAGCGCCACACCACCCGGCCGGTCCGCGGGCTGAGCGCCAGGACGTCGCCGCTCTCCGTCCCGAAGACGAGCTTGTCGCCGGCCAGCAGCGGCGAGGACTCCGAGCGGCCACGGAGGTTGCGGCTCCACAGCCGGCGGCCCTCCGTCGAGAAGCCCACGACGCGGCCCGGCGAGCGCTTGCTGCGCGAGCGCTGCAGGACGGTGACGAACACGCGCCGCTTGCCGCAGGCGGGCGAGGACGCCGAGAGCCGCCCCACCCGGCGCTTCCAGGCGATCTTCCCCGTTCGACGCTCGATGGCCAGGAGCAGCCCGTCGTCGCGCAGGAGGTAGAGCCGTCGGCCGCACAGGACGGGCGGGAACTCCAACAGCACCCGACCGGTCTCCCGCCACGGGCGGGAGTACGGCGGCTGCAGGCGCTGGACGCCCTTGGGGAACGGCAGGTAGCGCGTGCGCTGCTGGTTGGCGCCGTACAGCGGCCAGTCGGCGCCGTCGTCGTAGGTGTCGGCGACCTTCCGCGGCCGCCGGTCGCCGCCCGGCGCGGGTGCGGGGCCGTCCCGGAACTCGACGGTCGGGTCCTCGATCTCGCTGGGACCGCGCAGCCGCTCGTAGACCAGCACGCCGCCGACGATGGCGACGAGCAGCACCACGCCGCCGAGCAGCGCGAGGGCACGACGACGCCGTCCGTGGCTGGGGGAAGGGCCGGACATCCACCGAGAGGGTACGGTCCGACGCGGTGCGGCTCTCCCGGTCCCCCGATCCCCCCGGCGCGCTCCGGCGGCTCCGGCGGCTCCCGATCGCCCGCCCGCTGCTGGACGTCGTCGCTCCCGACGACGGCGCGTGGCTCGTCGGCGGCGCCGTCCGGGACCTCCTGCTCGGGATCGAGCCGCGCGAGCTCGACGTCGTCGTCGTCGGCGAGGTCGAGGACCTCGCCGCCCGCCTCGGGCGCGCCGCGGCCCGCCACGAGCGGTTCGGATCGATCGAGGTCGAGGCGCGTCCCGGGGTCCGCTACGACCTCGTGCGTGCGCGCACCGAGCGCTACCCGGCGCCCGGGGCCCTGCCCGAGGTGGCGCCCGCGGCGCGGATCGAGGACGACCTGCCCCGCCGCGACGTGAGCGTGAACGCGATCGCGCTGCGGCTGCCCGACGGCCAGGTCGCCGCCGTCGACGGAGCGCTCGAGGACCTGCGCACGCGGACCCTGCGCGTGCTCCACGATCGGTCGCTCGTCGACGACCCCACGCGGGCGTGGCGGATCGCGCGCTACGCCGCGCGGCTCGGGTTCTCGGTCGAGCCCTCCACGCGCGAGCTCCTCGCCGCCGCCGACCCGGCGACGATCTCCGGCGCCCGGCACGGCCACGAGCTGCGGCTGGCCCTCGCCGAGCCCGATCCCCAGGCGGCGCTCGCGGCGCTGCAGGAGCTGGCGCCCCGGTTCCTGCCGGCGGGCTTCCGCGCCCGGCCGGACGGGGTGCAGGAGGCCTGGCGCCTGCTGCCGCCCGGTGGGCGGCGGGACCTCGTCCTGCTCGCGCGCTGCTGCGCGGGCGTGGGCCTCAGCGACCTCCTGCCGTGGCTCGAGCGGCTCGAGCTGACGAGCGCCGAGCGCGAGATCGTCGCGGCGGGCTCCCGCGACAGCACGCTGGAGCCGCTGCGCCGGGCGACGCGGCCGTCCGAGGTCCGGCGTGCCGCGCGCAACGTGCCGCTGGAGGTCGTCGCGCTCGCGGGGGGCGACGCCGCGCGTCAGTGGATCGACCGCTGGCGGCTCGTGCGCACGGCGATCGACGGGCGCGACCTCCTCGCCGCGGGCGTCCCGGCCGGTCCGGCGATCGGTGCCGGCCTCGACGCCGCGCTCGACGCCCGGCTCGACGGCGAGCTCGATCCGGCGCTGCCGGAGCCGGAGGCGGAGCTCGCCGTGGCGCTGCCGGCGGCGCGCCGGGTCGCCGGCGAGGGCTGCTAGAACCCGTCGGGTGTCCGGCCCGGCCCTGCACCCGCAGCTCACGTGGCGCGACGGCGCGCTCGGCTGCGACGTCCGCGGTGCCGCGGTGCGCTTCACCGGCCGCGCGGGCGGCGTCTCCCGCGGGCCCTACGCGTCCCTGAACCTCGGCAGCTGGACGGACGACGACCCCGCCGCGGTGCGCGAGAACCGCCGCCGCCTCGCCGCCCTCGCCGACGTCGGGCCGGAACGCCTCGCCCAGGCCCACCAGGTCCACGGCATCGACGTCCTCGCGGTGGTCGGCGACGCGCACCTGCCGGGTCCCGAGCTCGAGCGCGTCCGCGACGCCGACGGCGCCGCGACCTCCCTGCCTGCCACGCCGTGCGTCGTGCTCTGCGCGGACTGCCTGCCGGTCGCGCTCGTGGCCGAGGACGCCGTCGCCATGGTCCACGCCGGCTGGCGCGGGCTCGTCGGCGGCGTCCTGGAGTCCGGCGTCGCGCGGCTGCGCGAGGTCGGCGGCACGGGCGCGATCACCGCGGTCGTCGGCCCCGGCGCCGGTCCGTGCTGCTACGAGGTCGGCGACGAGGTCCACGCCGCGCTGGCGCCGCTCGGACCGGGGGTGCGCCACGGCGCGAACGCCGACCTGCCGGCCGCGGCGGAGCTGCGGTTGCGGGCGGCGGGCGTCGCCGAGGTCCTCCAGAGCGGGCGCTGCACCATCTGCGAGCCGGACCGCTGGTTCTCCCACCGGCGCGATGCGGGCCGGACCGGACGACAGGCGGGGATCGCGTGGTTGCGCTGATCGAGCGGATCGACCCCGACGCGGTCGCGGCGCGCCTGGCGCGAACGCGCGAGCCGATGCGGATGATCTCAATGTGCGGAATGTCGCGTAGTCCGCGCAGGATCTTCTCAAAGAGTTTCGGGGCAAGGGTGAGACCGTCGCCGCCGCTGATCAACACGTCGCGCACCTGTGGCGTGCGGCGCAGATACTCGAGCTGCGCTTCGTGATCCTTGGAGTTGAAGTTCTGCGTCGGGTCGCCGACGATGCGCGAGCGCGTGC
>JALRCL010000503.1 GCA_023268575.1 Patulibacter sp. | reverse complement strand
TGAAGACTGTCGATGAGGCATGGGCGCTGCGGGGGACACCGGTGGCTGGAGACCCCGGCAAGTACGTGATCCCCATGGGCCGCGCAGTAGGTACCGGGGGTGAGACGAATGTCACGATCGTCGTTCGGCCCGGCACAAGCGAGATCATTACCGCGTTCCCGACGCCATGACGAATCTGCTGGATGTCTGCCCGCGGTGTGGTCAAGGGCCGGTGGTCATGCGTAAGGTGATCGCCACGGCGGAACTGATCGCAGTATGCGAGGAGTGCGAAGCGGTTTGGCCAGCGCCGACCGAGCCCTCGCCGCGAGGCTTCGAGGACCTTGGTGAGTTTCTTGCGGCTCGCGGGCTGACGCCTGAGTGGTCGAACACGGCCGATCCGGGCCCCCTCGGTACCGGGTGTTGACCTGAAGGTGATCTGAGCCAGGCCGGGTTGGTGGAGGCGTTGATCTGCCCCGGTTTCGGTGGACTCGGGTTTCTGGATGGCCGACTACGACGACGCACGACTGCAGGTTGTACGAGCGCTCGAGGAGATGGAGCAGACCGCCGGGACGGCGCTGATGCTCGACGATCGCGAAACCAGAACAGAGAGCTGGTGCTGGGTCTTCTTCTACAACTCGCGGGCCTACATCGAGGACGGCAACGAGATTGAGGCACTCGCGGGCAACGGCCCGATCGTCGTTGAGAAGGCGACTGGTCGGATGCACGCGCTCACCGCGGCATATCCCGTCGAAGACCAGCTCGCGCGGCTGATGCCGTGAGCTGGCGTCGCCGCCTACTCGCGCGTCGCTCGTGCCGTGTCTGCTTCGTTCCTTTCCAGGGCGTAGGCCGTGCCCCGATCTCCACATCCGAGTGTCTCCGTGAATGGTGAGTCTTCCAGCGGCTTCGCCGCTGAGATCAAGGGGCTTGACAGCGTTGATCTTCCCGGTGTCAGCGATGCCCCGGCTGAACCCGGGCAACTGCCGCATCACGGTGACGGCCCGAGTTGGACCGGTCGGCGACGATGCGGGGGACGATTTCATGTTGCGATTCGTGACTCCGCGCTGGTTGGCTGGTCACCCGGGCGCCGGTTCGCCTCCGTACTCCGTCTTGGTGCCTCGAGTCTCGTGGGACGTCATCGAGCATCGCGTGGCGGACATGGTGTCGGGGATTGACGCAGCGGATTGGGAGCAGTTCGTCGAGCGGTTCTCCGAAATGGCCCTCTGGGAGTTCTCGCCTGACGAGCTTCCGGACTGATCTCGTGGCGCGCCGCCTCGTCCTCCTGCTCGCTGTGGTCGCTGCGCTGGTCGCCTCCACGACGGCCGCCGTGGCAACAGCCGCGTTCGAACACGGCGACCTGTATCCAGGGCACCAGACCTGCGTCCGGGTCTCTGCCCCATTTGCCGAGATCCGCTCCCGCCCGGATCGTCAGGGTTCGCCCTGCACTCGACCGGGTTCTCGGGCCGCATCGGCGGGGTGGTGCGTCGTCCCCAGGAGCCGCATCGACTCGCGCAGCAACGTGGCTCGGAGGACTGTCCGGTGAACTGCCGCTGTGCCGAGATCAACGAGCTCTGGGATGACGAAGCCAAGGTCTATGCCGACGAGCATCTTCAGGAGGTGGAGGTGCGAGCGTCCGGCTGGGAGGTCCTGGACCGGTGCCCGGTGATTCGGTGCCTTTGGTTCGAGGACGACCCTCGCAGCACCGAGCAGGGTGGCGGCCCGGTCAGACTTCGACAAGTCGAGCCTGGGGGGGGGACATGCCAGGCGGCGGGATGGAGAGAGCCGCCAGCGGTCCGGCGCCCTGCCGCGTCGATGGGGTTCGGCGTTGCCGATGACTTCAAAGCGTGATCAGTTGCTGAACGCCTCGCTCGGGGTAGTGGTCACTGACCCTTGGGAACTCGCCTCGTTGGCGAGCGCGCAGACTCGCGCCGTTGTTGCGGCAGTGGACGGCGATGTGGATCGCGGCGGCTTGGTCCTCGCGGTCGATGAGCCGTACGAGTACCGCGGAGTCACGTATCGGCTGCTCGTAGCGCTCGCTCGTGGGCCGGAGAGTCTCGCAGACGCTCTTGTCAGGGAGGGAACGGCTGAGGCGAATCTGTACGGCATCGTTGGCAACGCGTTGCCCGCTGATCCGTTCGCGCTCGAGTGGTGGCGCGGGGGTCTAGGCGCGATCGCGACTCTAGGTCGCTGACGGGACGGTTGTCTGCTGGCAGCGCGCGACGCGCGGGCCGAGAACAGGTTTGAGACCCTGGTCGCTGACACGACCAGGGTGAGCTGGTCGCGTCGGTAGAAGTGGTGTGGCTTGGTACCGCGACGTTCGCGTCGAGATCGTGGGCTTCTTGGCGGGGCCCATGCGGCGCGTTCGTGTCCAGGCGGTCGACGAGTTGCGGTCGGGTGTTGGCGGTTGCGCGGGGCGGGGGCGCGGTCGGTCGTCGGCCGAGCCGGCACCCGGGGGCGATGGGGGTGGTGCGCGACAGGGAGTGCCCGGCGAACTTGCCGCGGGGTTACCGTGGACGGATGCCGCCGTGGTGGGGACGATGAGCGGGGAAGGGGTCGATGCGGTCCACGAGGCTCCGGTCTGGCGCGATCGGGCCGACTTCGTGATCGGCGCGTCGCTTCCTGAGGAGGGGCGCGCCGAGCAGCTCTGGGCTCGTCAGGTGGGCGATCAGCGCTTTGAGATCTGCTGCATTCCGTTTTTCGTTTACAACGTCGCGCTTGGCGATGTGGTGGAGACGAACGCCGACTACGACTTCGAGCGAGTCGTCCTGCCGTCGGGCCGCTACGTCTTCCGCGTGTGGTTCGGTAGCACCGCTGTGCCTCGGCAGGACATCGCCGGCGAGTTGGTCGAGCGGGGGGCAATGCTCGAGTGGTCGTCGGCGAACCTACTGGCGATCGATGCGGCTGACACGGCGCACGCAGCGCAGGTAGCGGAGTTCCTCGCGGAGCAGGAGCGTGCTGACCGGCTGATGTTTGAAACCGGCCGCTCCTGAGCTCAGCGCGGCGCCGTTCGAGCCCAGCGTTGACTTCGTGTCTGCGGTGGCGGAGCCGTTGACCGGTCGGGCGTTGGAGGCGATGGTCCGGCAGCAGCTGCAGGGCCTCGTTTCCGGCGGCGGATCGTCGCCGCTGACGAAGACCCTGGGTGGTGCAACGGCGGTGCTTCGGACGGTTGCCAGGCCGGTCGGGACGGTGGTGGCGGTGGCTCCGTGTGCGTTGCGGTCGGCGGGCAGCGCGTTGGGTGCGCTCTCGCGGGGCGGAGGTTCTTCGGGGTCGGCGGGGTCGTGTTCGCGGCGGGTTGGGCCGGCGCTGGGCGACGCGTTCGTTGGTGATCTCGCTGATCCGGGCCAGTGGGGCGAGCAGGCGGTCTCTGCCGCGTTTCCGTTCGCGCGGCTCGGACGGTTGCGGAGGCTGGAGAACGCTGTTGACGACGCAACAGATGCTGCAAAGGGCGGAGGGGGTGCGCGTCGTACGGTCACGGCACTCACGCGTGAGCAGGACACCGCGCTCAGTGCGGTCATGCGAGATCCGAATCGGCTGGAGCACATTTTCGGTCAAGGTGGCAAGCACAAC
>JALRCL010000489.1 GCA_023268575.1 Patulibacter sp. | reverse complement strand
TGATCGCCCGCGGCGTGATCTTCATGGTCTCGTACAGCTGCTACGTCCTCGCGTTCCCCGAGATGCCGCTCGCGAACGTGGTCGCGCTGTACTTCACGGCGCCCCTGTGGGTCGTCGCGCTCTCCCCGCTCGTCCTCGGCGAGCGCCAGTCGGCGGCCCGCTGGATCGCCGTCCTCGTCGGCTTCGCCGGGGCCGTCGTGATCGCCCGGCCCGTCGGCGGCGACCTCGACTGGGCGGTGCTCCTCCCGCTCGCCGCCGGGGCCTTCTACGCCTCCGGCCAGCTGATGGCGCGGCGCTACGGCGACGCGGCGTCGGCCACCGTCATGTCCTTCCACCAGAACTCGGTCTACCTGGTCGGGGCGTCGGCCTTCGCGCTCGTCATCGCGCCGTTCGCCACGACCGGCGGCGAGGGCGCCGCCGGCTTCCTGCTGCGGGCCTGGCAGTGGCCCGAGCCGACCGCCCTCGTCCTGATGGCCCTGACCGGGCCGATCGCGGTCGGGGGCACGATCCTGCTCACGCAGGCCTACCGCTCCGCCCCGCCCGGCGCCGTCACCACGGTCGAGTACTCGGCCCTGATCTGGGCGGCCCTGTGGGGCTTCCTCTTCTTCGGCGAGGTGCCGGGCCCCGCCACGGTGATCGGCGCGACCCTGATCGTGGGCAGCGGCGCCTACGCCATGACCCGCGCCACGGCCACGCGGAGCCCGGCGTGATCGCGGTGCCCGCGCGGATCGGCGGCGAGCGCCTCGCGATGGCCTCGCTCCTCGGCGGCGTCGCGCTCTTCTCGATCCAGGACCCGATCATCAAGGCCATGTCGGGGGCCTACCCCGTGACGGAGACGATCGCCTTCCGCGGGGCCTTCGCCCTGCCGATCTTCACCTACCTGGTCATGCGCGCCGGGGGGCTCGGGCTCCTGCGCCGCCACCGCCCGCGCGTGCTGCTCGGCCGGGGCCTCCTGATGCTCGCGGCCTACACCTCGTTCTACCTCGCCCTCGCCGAGCTGCCGCTCGCCACGACGGTCGCGCTGTGGTTCACGGCGCCGCTCTTCATGGTCGCCCTGTCGGGCCCGATCGCGGGCGAGCACCCCGGCTGGCGGCGCTGGGTCGCCGTCCTCGTCGGCTTCGGCGGCGTGCTCGTGATCGCCCACCCGTCGAACGACACCTCGTGGGCCGTCGCGCTGCCGGTACTGGCCGGCGCCTTCTACGCCTCGGGGCAGCTCGTGGCGCGACGCGTCGGCGGCGGCATCCCGGCGCCCGTGATCTCGTGGCAGCAGAACGCCGTCTACCTCGTCGGCGCGCTCGCCGCCTCCGCCCTGCTCGCCCCGCTCGCCGGCGCCGGCGACGACGCCGGCAGCCTCGGCTTCCTCCTGCGCCCGTGGGCGCTGCCCTCGGGCGAGGACTTCCTGCTGCTCGCGCTCTGCGGCCCGATCGCCGGTATCGGCAGCACCCTGATCGTCTACGCGTACCGCTCGGCCGGGCCGGGCCGGATCGGCGTGCTCGAGTACTCGGCGATGCTCTGGGCCGTCCTCTGGGGCTTCGCCGTCTTCGGCGACCTGCCGACCCGCTGGACCCTCGTCGGCGCGCTCCTGATCGCGGCCAGCGGCGCCTACGCGGTCGTGCGCAGCGCCGACCGGAGCGGGGCGCCGGACGCCTAGGCCGGCGACCGGTCCGCCTGCCACCCTAGGGCCGTGGCGGCGCCCGCGGACACCACGCCCGAGCAGCGCACCTACCTCGATCACACCCGCGGCATC
>JALRCL010000469.1 GCA_023268575.1 Patulibacter sp. | reverse complement strand
CGCGTGACGTCGCAAGCGGACGGCGCCGGAGCGCTTTCCCAGTACCTGACGTACGACCCGGTGGGGCGCCTGCGGACTCGTGTCGTGCCGCTGCAGGGAGCGGAGGAGATCAAGCTGCGGTGGCAGTACGACGCCAACGGCAACCAGCGGGCGGCGTTCGACGGCGACGGCGAGTTCACCGTCTCCGACTACGACGGCTTCGACCGGCTGACGCGGCAGACCACGCCCCGCAACTGCACGGGCGCGCCCTCTTCGGGGTGCGCCCGACCGGCGGTCGTCCAGCGCTACGACCGCAACGGCAACCTCGTCGAACGCGACGACCCGACCAAGGACGACCCGACGAACCTCGCCACCACGGCCGGCACGACCGGACTGACGAAGACCACCTACGACGGCCTGGACCGTCCGACCGAGGGCGTCGATAGCGCCGGCGCGAAGACGACCCACGTCTACGATCGCGACGGCTACGTCACGAAGACCCTTCGGCCCCGTGCCTGGGCGTCGAACCCTACGGGCCCGGCGAACGAGGACTTCCGAACGGAGTACGTGCGCGACGGTGCCGGCCGCACGACGAAGGAGACCTCCTACGTGCGCGAGGCCGGCGCCAGCACGCTCGCGCCGGTCGTCACCGACACCGCCTACGACCGCAACGGCAACGTCACCCGCATCGAGGGTCCGGCCACGGCCCACGCGGCCGGCCAGGCCGCCCGCCGCCGCGTGCAAACGTGGGAGTACGACGGACGAGACCTCCCGTGGACGTCCACCGTCGGTAGCGACGCCGACCGTCGCTCCACGGTCACCGAGTACGACGGCAACGGCTGGCTGCGCCGCACCGTCAACGGCCGGGGCATCACGCGCAACAGCGACGGCAACCCCCGGCCGACGGTCGACGACGGCCAGACCGGCACGGTCGGCACCACCAGCGAGATCACCCGCAACGCGGAGGTGCTCGAGCGCACCGACGACGGCCTGCTCGAGCGGCGCCACCTGCCCTGGGGTACCGGCGACGGTGATGCCTCCGACAGCGGCCGCAAGCGCTGGCGGCAGGAGTTCGGCTACACGCGCCGTGGCCTTCTCGAGCGCGTGACCGGCGTCTTCGATGCCGGGCCGAGCGCGGGGAGCGCCGACCACGCGACGACGGTCACGCGCAACGACGCGGGCTGGGTGGTCGGGTCGGTGAGCGAGGACCTCGAGGGCCAGCCGCACACCGTCGACATGGACTACGCCTACGACCGGCGCGGCAACCAGACGCGGTGGACGACCCGCGGCGGCCGGCGCGTGGAGCGCTCGTACTTCCCTTCCGGCGCGCTGCGGGCGCGTTGCGGGGTCCGGGTGATCGAGAGCCAGGGCAGCGCACCGACCGTCGCGGAGGAGCAGATCTACAGCTACCGCTACGACCGCGCCGGCGGTCTGCGCAGCATCACCGATTGGTTCCATCACTCCCGGCCCGTCGGGCAGAACGCGTGCGCCGAGGCGTCGAGCAACGAGCCCGGAAATCTCGACAAGCGCACCACGAACATCGATCGCGATAAGGCCGGCCGTCCCATCCGCGTCGACGAGACGTGGGGCTCGGGCAAGGACACCGAGTACCGGTACCGGCCGCGGACCGCGAACCTCATCGATCGTGTTTCCACCGACGGGCAGCTCGGCGGCAACCCCGGTGACGCCAGCCGCTCGTACACCGAGGGCAAGCGGACCGAGTACGCCTACGACGAGCTCGATCGCAACACGAAGGTCTCCGTCTGGAACGACAGCGCGAGCACGGCCACGACTCCGAATCGGGAAACCGATCTGGAGTGGTGGCCGACCGGTGACCGCAAGGCGACCGTCAAGACGAAGACGACGAGCAACCAGCGCACGCGGGAGTCGCGCTACTACGACACCGCCGGACGGCTCAGCGCGCGCGTCGTGGACCCGGCGTCGGGGAGCCAGCGAACGGTCGACTACGACTACGACGACAACGGCAACCGCACCGCCGACGAGCGTGGCGAGAACAGGTACAACGCGCGGGACCAGCTGACGAAGTGGGTCCGCCAGCGCAAGGGCGGCGGCACCCCGACCGAGCAGGATCCGGCGAAGGAGATCAACTACCGGCTGGACGGTTCGGGCCGGCAGCTGCACGTCGAGCAGCAGATCGGCATCAACAGCGGCGATGGGTACGGCACGGTCACCACGACCGTGAAGACGGACAACGACTTCTCCGGCGACCGGCTGCTGTCGTCGCAGACGGAGATCACCGCCTCGCCGCAGACGCTGCCGCCGGGCGGGTCGCCGCCTGCGGACCAGCAGTACAAGGAGTGCTTCGGCTACACCGCGATGGGATCGCAGTACCGCACGATCCGCAAGAGGAACACCACGGGGGCGTGCCCGACGGTGGTGACCCCCGGCAACGACTGGGTCACGCAGGCGCAGAACACGTTCGACACGTTCGAGCGGCTGGTCGCGTCGCGCAAGCGGACCGATCCCAGTGCGGGAAACCCGGGCGGGCAGCTGCCGAAGAACCAGGCGTACTGCTACGACGCGCTGGATCGGCGTGATCGGCGGTTGACGGGGGTCGACTCGATCGCTGATGGCGATGATGATCTGTCGGCGTTCGAGAAGGCGCGGACGGCGTGCACGACGACGCCGAGCAGCGAGAACGGGCTGCAGGCGTTCGATTACAGCTATCTCGGATTGACGCCGCAGTTGACGCGTGAGAACCGTGTCGGGACGGTTCAGACGTACGAGTACACGGCGTCGGGTGAGCGGCTGGGGCGGTTGCGGGAGCCGAAGACCGGTTCGGCGCCGTCGCAGTGGCGGGCGTATGAGACCGATGCGGTCGGGTCGGTCGTGGGCCTGGAGGAGCCCGATACGGGGCGCGTCGAGTTGGGTGGTGCGTACGACACCGATCCGTATGGGGAGTTGGTGAAGCCGGAGGGCACGTTGGATGGGGATGGGGCGCAGGAGAACCCGTTCCGGTTCCAGGGGTTCTATCGGGATGAGCAGACGGGGATCTACGACATGCAGGCGCGGTCGTATGACCCGGGGCAGGGTCGGTTCTTGCAGCAGGATCGGTTCCAGGATCCGCAGGCGGATCTGTTGTTGGCGTCTGATCCGTTGACGTCGTCGCGGTACGCGTTCACGGCGGGCAATCCGGCGACTCGTGCGGAGTACGACGGGCATTGCGCGTTCACGACGTGTCCGGACTTCGGCACCGGGTTCTTGCAGGGACAGGTGGCGGGCCTTACGGCCCCGGCGAAGAGGCGGGCTCCTGGGGCAGGAGGGACTGGCCGTGCGGCGCCTCCACGCAATGTGGGGTCGAGTTGGAATCGCAATCCGATGGTCGCTGACGTGGCGAATGCTGCGGGGACGGTCGTTCGGCGAGTGCTGCCGCGGTCGGAGGCGAAGCCGGCGTTCAGCCCGTTCCGCGTGCAGAAGCAGGTGAGCCGCGAGGTTGGAAAGGGCGTGGCGGACACTGCGGAGGACACCTACGAGGCGGGGAAGGCGGTTTGGAAGGACCCGGCCGCAGCGGCCGCTAGCGCCGGGCGGGCGCTGATCGCTTCGGCCGAGCTGATGCGCCGACCCAACGCGATCTGGGACGCCGTGAAGGCGTCGTGTGACGCTGTCAATGCCGCGCGTTGCCTGGGTCGGTGGCTGCCATCGTTGGTGCCGTTCGGAGGCGGTGTGGTGAGCCGAGTCGGGTCGATAGGATTGCGGGCCCGTGCGGTGGGGACGTCCGTCACGAAGGCGGAAACGTTTGGGCTGAAGTCGCTCGGCGATTCGAGATATCAGTCGCCGGCAGGGCTGATCTACGGGCCGGGCTCCAAACACGGGCATCGGCTGAGCCACGTGTTGCAGCACGGATTCCCTGATGCGAGCAAGGCCACTCATACCGTATTCTCTTCCGGGACGGGCGCGCTGAAGACTGTCGA
>JALRCL010000296.1 GCA_023268575.1 Patulibacter sp. | reverse complement strand
GAGCCGTACCGCACCTCGGGCTCGCCGAAGCGCGCCTCCTCCGTGCAGATCAGCAGGTCGCAGGCCATCGCGACCTCCATGCCGCCGGCCAGGCACCAGCCGTGCACCGCGGCGATCGTCGGCTTCGGCATCCGCTCCAGCAGCTGCATCGACTCGAGCATCGGCGGTCGCAGCTCGGGCACGCGCTCGGGCTGGGTCGAGAGCAGCGCGAGGTCGCCGACGTCGTTGCCGGCCGAGAACATCGACCCGGCGCCGGACACGACGACGCACCGCACGTCGGCGTCGCTCGCGGCGGCCTGCAGCGCGTCGACGAGCGCGGCGTAGACCTCGAAGCTCAGCGCGTTGCGCTTCTCGGCTCGGTTGATGACGACGTGCCGCACCGGCCCGTCGTCGTGGCTCTGCACCAGCATCTCGCTCTCCTGATCGGGAGCGCGGAACGCTGACGGGAGCGCGCCGCGCCCGAAAGCCGTCAGGGGTGGCGAGTTCGTTCTCCCTTCGGGCAGCCCGGTCGCCATCGGCGGTCGACGTCGGCTCGAAGGGAGAACGAACTTTCCCCCTACGGGACTTTCGACCGCCGAACGGGCCGCCGTACGTTGGCGCCGTGGTCAGGGAGCACGACGAGCAACGGGAGGCCGGCACGGCGAGCGCCGCGGGTGGCGACGGGACGCGGCAGCGCCTCGAGGCGCTCACGCGGGTCGTCGAGCTCGCGGTCGCACGACCCCGTGCGGCCGATCGCCTCCGCGCGGCCGGCACCTCGGTGGCGATCACCGCCGCGGGCGCGCCCGACGCCGGGGTGACCCTCCGCCTGGATCGCCCGACCCCGACGGTCGAGCGGGGCGCCGACGCGCGCGCCGAGGTCTCGCTGCGGCTGCGCGACGACGAGCCGGACCTGCTGGCGCGCTCCCCGCACCTGGCGATGCGCATCGCCGCGGGAGAGGTCGTCGCCCGCGGCCCCGTGCGACGGTTCCTGCGCGTCGTGCCGGTGCTGCGCGCCGTCCAGGAGGACGCGACGTGAGCACCGAGGCGCTGCTCGACCGTGCGCTCGAGCACGGCTACGAGCACCACCGCGGCGGGCTGACGTTCGCCGAGGACCACCCCGGCGACTTCTGGTCGATCGAGACGATCGACGCGCACAAGTCGTTCGGGTCGCTCGCGGTCCTCAACGGCCTCAACCTCGGGGTCCCCGAGGGCATGGTCACGGTGATCCTCGGGCCGTCGGGGACCGGGAAGTCGGTCCTCGTCAAGCACGTGATCGGCCTGCTGTTCCCCGATCGCGGCGACGTCCTGGTCCACGGCGGCTCCGTGCCCTCGATGCGGATGGACGAGCTGCTCGAGCTCCGACGCCGGTTCGGGATCCTCTTCCAGGACGGGGCGCTCTTCGGGTCGATGAGCGTCTTCGACAACGTCGCCTTCCCGCTCCGGCAGCACACGCAGCTGCGCGAGGCCGAGATCGGCGAGATCGTGATGCGGCACCTCGCCGACGTCGGGCTGGCGGGCGCGGAGCGCCGCCTGCCGAGCGAGCTGTCGGGCGGCATGCGCAAGCGCGCCGGCTTCGCGCGGGCGCTCGTGCTGGACCCCGAGATCGTCCTCTTCGACGAGCCCGACTCGGGCCTGGACCCGGTCCGGACCTCCCTGCTGTGCGAGCTCATCCAGCGCGTGCACGAGGAGACCGGCGGGACCTTCGTCGCCATCACCCACGACATCGCCTCCGCGCGCCAGATCGGCGAGTACCTCGCGGTGCTGTGGCGGGGCCGGATCGTCGAGTCCGGGCCGGCCGAGGCGCTGTTCGCCTCCGAGAACCCGTTCGTGCGGCAGTTCCTCGCGCGGGGCACCGTCGGTCCGCTGGGGATGGAGTGACGATGGCCACCCGCGTGGGAGAGCCGGCCGCCGAGCCGCGCGAGACGCTGCCGCCACGGGCGCTCCCCGGCGCGGCCGCGCTCGAGCAGGTCGCCGGGATGATGCTGCTGCTCTGGCAGACGCTCGTCGCCGCCGCGTGCCCGCCCTACACCTGGAAGGCCGACTTCGTCGAGGAGACGTGGCTGATCCTCCGGCGCTGCCTGCTGCCGGTGATGATCTCCACGACGTTCTTCGCGCTCGGGGCGCCGGGCCTGCAGGGCGGCAACATCGTCGACATCTTCGGGACGGTCGACCGGCTCGGCGCGTTCTTCATGGCCACGACGCTGCGGGAGTTCGCCCCGTGGATCAACGGCATGGTGATCGCCGGCGTCGCCGGGACCGCGATCTGCGCCGACCTCGGCGCGCGCAAGGTCCGCGACGAGATCGACGCCCTGTCGGTCATGGGCCTGGACCCGATCAAGGCGCTCGTCGTCCCGCGCTTCCTCGCCCTCGGCGTCGTGACCGCGCTGATGAACCTCGTCGCGATCGTCATGGGGATCGTGGGCGGCTTCCTCGCCGCCGTGGTCGTGTTCCAGGAGACGACGGCCGGCTACCTGTCGACGTTCACCTCGAACCTCTCGATGCCCGAGCTCCTGGGCAGCGTCGCGAAGACGAGCGTCTTCGGATTCATCGTCGGGATCGTCGTCTGCTTCAAGGGGCTGCACGTCCAGGGCGGTCCCCAGGGCGTCGGACGCGCGGTCAACCAGGCGGTCGTGATCGCGTTCGTCGCGATCTGGTCGTTCAACTCCGTGTTCACCCAGATCCTGCTCGCGGCCTATCCCGAGACGGGCAACCTCCACTGAGGGGTCGGACGTGGAAGCCTCCTCCCTGACCCACGGGCACGCGACCTCGGCGCGCCCCGCCCCGCCGCCGGGACCCGGCGAGCGGCTCGCACGGGGCCTCGTCGAGCCGGTCGGCGCGGTCGTCCGCGAGGCCGGGTCGTTCGCCGCCTTCGTCGGGCGCACGCTGCGCGAGCTCGGCGGCGTCTGGCGCTACACGGCCGAGATCCTCCGCCAGAGCGGCAACATCATCGTCGGCTCGGCCCTCGTGATCTGGGCGATGCAGTTCGTCATGGGCACGATCTGCGGCTACGAGGGCAACTACATCCTGCGCGGCTACGGGGCCTCGACGTACTCGGGCGTGCTGACCGCGTTCTGCTCGGTCCGGGAGATGGGCCCCTACATGTGGGGCTACATCGTCGCGGCGAAGATCGGCTGCGGGCTCGCGGCCGAGATCGGCTCGATGCGGATCAACGACGAGCTCGACGCGGTCGAGGCGCAGGGCCTGAACCCGATGCAGTACGTCGTGGCGACCCGCTTCGTCGCCGCGCTGCTGACGTTCCCGCTGCTGTACCTCGTCGGGCTGGCGTTCCACGTGCTCGGGCAGTACGTCGTGATCGTCCTGCAGATCCACGAGGTGTCGCAGGGCGGCTGGGAGACCGTCCACTGGGGGTTCATCACCCCGCTGGACATCCTCTTCTCGGAGGCGAAGATCATGGTCTCGGGCCTCCTGATCGTGCTGGTCGGGATGTACTACGGCTACCACGCGAGCGGTGGCCCGGTCGGCGTCGGCGCCGCCACGGCGCGGTCGATGATCCTCAGCCTGCTCCTGATCCACATCACGGGCGCGCTGCTGACGATGGTCTTCTGGGGCCTGAGTCCGAACACCCCGATCGGCGGCTGACGTGCGGCCGGGACGCGTGGTGACGGGGGTCCTCGGACGCCCGTGGGCGATCATCGGCTGCGCCGGGGTGCTGGCGTTCGCCGTGTGGGCGTGGGGGACCCGCTCCGAGCCCCACCGGGTGCGCGTCGCGTTCGACGCGGCGATGAGCCTCACGCCGGGACTCGACGTGCAGATCGACGGCGTCGACGCCGGCAAGATCGCGAAGGTCGACCTCCGCGACGGCCGGGCCGTCGTCGAGCTGGGGATCGCGGACGCCTTCTGGCCGCTGCACCGCGGTGCGACCGCCACCATCCGCTACGGCACGACGATCGGCAACGGCACGCGGCGCGTCGACGTCGACCCGGGCGATCCACGCCAGCCGGCGATCCCGGAGCACGGGATCATCTCGAGCGCGAACGCGACCTCGCCGGTCGAGCTGGACGAGGTGCTCAACACCCTCGACGGCCCCTCCCGCACGGCGCTGCGCGGCTCCTCGGCCGCGTTCGGCACCGCGCTGGACGGACGCGGCCGACCGATCGCGTCCGCCCTGCGCCGGGCACCCGGGGGCCTGCGGGCGACCACCGACGTGGTCGGCGACCTCGTCGCCGACACCGCCGCCCTCCAGGGACTCGTCCGGGACGGCGCGACCGCCGCCGGCGCGCTCGCGCAGCAGGACGACGCGATCAGCGAGCTCGTCCGCGTCGGCGCGGCGACCTTCGACGCGTTCGCTCGGCGGACGGGTGCGGTGACGGCGACGCTCGACGCGCTGCCCGGCGCGCTCGCCGAGACGCGCACCACCCTCGCGCGCGCCGATCGCTCCGTCGGCGGCCTCGACGCCCTCGTCGCCGACCTGCGTCCCGGGGCCGCGACGCTGCGGCCCCTGGCCCGCGACCTGCGGCGCGGCCTCGTGCGCCTGCGACGCGTGGCGCCCGACGCGACGGCCACCCTGCGGACGGTCCGCACCCGCGGCGGCGAGGTGGCCGCGCTGCTGCGCGAGGCGCGCCCGTTCGTCGCGCAGGCCGGGACGACGCTGCGCACGGCGGCGCCGTCGCTGGGGTGCGTGCGGCCCTACGCCCCGGAGATCGCGGGCACGTTCGCCAACTGGGCCGGCTTCACGAAGAACCACGACGCGACGGCGCACTACGGGCGGGTCGCGGCGACGTTCAGCGCGATGGACCCGTTGATCCCCCCGGTCCGGACCGCCGACTTCCTCGCCCTGATCCCGGGCATCACCTACGCGTTCCCGCGCCCGCCGGGCTACAACAGCGGCCAGAGCTGGCTCCTGCCGCAGTGCGGCGTGGGGCCGGAGGCGCTGGACCCGGCGAAGGACCCCGAGGACGACCGGCCGTCCGGGGTCGATCAGCAGGAGGACACGCTCCCGGGAGGCGCACGATGAGCCGGCGGATCGCGCCCGCGCTGCTCGCCGTGGCGGCGCTCGCCGTCGCCGTACTGGTGCTCCGTGGCGGCGGGGAGCCGTACCGGATCCAGGCGGTCTACGCGGACGCCGCCGGGCTGAAGAAGAACTACGAGGTGAAGATCGACGGCGTCCCGGCCGGACGGATCAGCAGCGTGCGCCTGGACGCCCGGGACCGCGCGGTGCTGACGCTGGAGCTCCGCGACGGCGCGGCCCCGATCGGGCGCGACGCGACGGCCGCCGCCCGTCCCGTGAACCTCCTCGGCGAGCGCTACGTCGACCTGCGACCGGGGAACGTCCGCGATCCGCTGCCCGACGGGGGCGTCATCCCCGAGCGACGGACGAGCAACCCCGTCGAGCTCGACGACGTCCTCAACGTCCTGGACGCCGGCACCCGGGCGCGGCTGCGGATCCTCGTCAACGAGGCCGGCACGACCCTCGGCGCCGGCTCGACCGACCTCAACGCGCTGCTGGACGAGCTCCCCTCCTCGCTGCAGGACGCGCAGGCGATGCTCGCCGAGGTGACCGCGGAGAACGGCCGCCTCCAGGCGGCGCTCCGCGACGGCGATCGCGTGCTGGGGCGCGTCGCGTCGCGCCGCGACGACCTCGGACGGCTCGTCGACGAGGCGTCGGCGACGCTCGCCGTCACGGCGCGGCGCCGCGCCGAGCTCGGTGCGACGGTCGACCGGGCGCCCGCCGGCCTGGCCGCGCTCCGCTCGACCCTGACGCAGCTCGACGCGACGGCGGACGCCCTGCGGCCGGCCGCACGGGCGCTGCGCGCGTCGGCGCCGCCGCTGACGGCGACGCTCGCGGCGCTCCCGCGGTTCGCCCGGCAGTCGGGGCCGACCCTGCGCACGGCCCGTCGCGTCGCGCCGGCGCTGACGCGCCTCGGCCGCGACGCCACCCCCGAGCTCGAGCGGGTGCGGCCGGTGCTCGGGCAGCTCACGACGTTCGCGCGCGAGCTCGCGCCGATCACCGATCACCTCGACGGCGGCGGCATCACCACCGACCTCCTCCGCTTCATGCACAACTGGGTGAAGGTCATCGACGACAGCGACGGCCTGGGGCACATCTTCCGGATCCACATCCAGGTCGGGCGCGACCAGCTCGAGCGGACGGTCGCGCGCTACCTCGACCTCGACGCCCTCACCGGGGCCACGCGTCCGCGCCGCGCCGGTGCCGCGCGCCGCGCCGCGCGGTCGGCGGCCACCGCCGGCCGGCGGCCGGCGTCGCCGCCCGCGGCTGCCGCCACGCCGGCGACGCCGGCGCCCGGTGCGTCGTCCGGGGCCGCCGCTCGGCCGCAGGCCGGCGACCTGCTGTCGCACGTGCTCGGGACGGTCGGGGGCCTCGCGGCGCCCGGCGGCGCCTCCGGCCGCGGACGCGGCGACCTCCCCGCGCTCCTCGATCGGCTTCTCCGATGACCCGACCTCGCCGTTCCCGTGCCCGCCGCCCGGCGGGACGGCCCCGCCCGCCGCGGCTCGTGCTCGCGATCGGCGCCCTCGGCGTGCTCCTGACGCTCGGGTTCGTCTACGTCGGGTACACCGCGCCGAACCGGATCCCCTGGCGGAGCACCTACACGCTGCGGGCCGAGTTCCGCGACGCGGACAACCTCGCCGGTCACGCGCAGGTCCGCCTGGGCGGCAACCTCGTCGGCCAGGTCCTCGACCCGCGGATCGAGGACGGCCGGGCGGTCGCCGACCTGCAGATCGATCCGCGCTACGCGCCGCTGCGCAGCGACACGCAGCTCGTCGTCCGACCGCGGAGCGCGATCGGCGTCCGGTTCGTCGAGATCCTGCCCGGCACCCGCGGCTCCGAGCTGGACGACGGCGCCACGATCCCGGCGCGGCAGACGCGCGCCACGCGCCCGCTGGACGAGGCGCTCGGGACGTTCGACGCCGCGACCCGCGAGCGCCTCGGTGTCGCCCTGCGCGAGCTCGGGGACGGCGCGGCCGGTCGCGGCGAGGACACCGCGGAGGCACTCGCGGAGAGCCGACCGTTCGTGGCCGACCTCGGGCGGATCGCGCGGGCCGTCGCCGCGCGCGACGGCGCGCTGCGCCGCCTGGTCGCGGGCGCCGCCACGGCGGCTGCGGCGAGCGTGCCCGTGGCCGAGGACCTCGCGGACGGCTTCGCCGACGAGGCCGACGCGGTGCGGGCCGTGCGCGGCGGCGACGGGCTCGACGCGAGCCTGCGCGCCGCCCCGGGTGCGCTGTCGGCGGCGGCGACCCGCCTGGCGGCGACCCGTCGGCTCGTCGCGGAGGTCGAGCGGCTGGCCGTCGGCGTGCGGCCGGCGCTGGCCGCGGCCCCGGTCGCCCTGCGCCGCACGGAGCGGCTGCTGGCGGTCGGCGGGCCGGCGCTGCGGGCGAGCGATCGCACGCTCCGGCAGGCGGCGGCCGCCGAGGCGCCGACGGTCGAGCTGCTGCGGA
>JALRCL010000272.1 GCA_023268575.1 Patulibacter sp. | reverse complement strand
CGGACGCTCGACGAACTGCGCCTGACCGCCGTCGCGGTGCGGCGCGATGACGGTCCGCCGGGCCGCGGCGGTGGCGACGGCGACGCCGTGGTCGCGTCGCACGACGTGGAGGCAGAGGTCGAGCCCGGCGGCGACGCCCGCGCTCGTCAGCACCTGCCCCTCGTCGACGAACAGGGCGCCGGGCTCCACCCGCACCGCGGGGAAGGCCGTCGCGAGCGCATCGGTCTCGTGCCAGTGGGTCGTCGCCCGGCGCCCGTCGAGGAGCCCGGCATGGGCGAGCGCGAACGCCCCGGTGCAGACCGACATCACACGGGCGCCGCGGGTCGCCGCAGCGCGCAAGGCCGCGAGCACGTGCTCGGGCGGGGCGGCGCGCGTCGCGTCCTCGTAGCCGGGCACGACCACGGTGTCGGCGTCCTGCAGCGCGTCGAGCCCGGCCAGCCCGGCCAGCAGCAGCCCGCCGGTGCCCGGGGCGGCGGGCTCCTGGCCGGCCGTCGCGCCCACGAGCGTCAGGGCGTAGCGGGGCGCTCCGACGTGACCGAAGAGGTGGCACGGCGCAGCGAGGTCGAGCAGGACGACCCCCGGCAGGACGAGCACCGCGACGCGGTGGGGTGGGGCGGGCAGGGCGATCTGGCAGGAATAGCACGAACCATGTCGTTCCTGCCACTGGTGCGGTCGGGGGCCGCGTACGAGGATCGCGGCATGACGCACGTCCAGGTCCTCCTCTTCGACGGCTACGACGAGCTCGACGCGGTCGGGCCGTTCGAGATCCTCGCCGCCGCCGGGCTGCGGGTCGAGCTCGTCGCGGCCGACCGGCCGGCGGACGCGGAGGTCGTCTCGGCGCACGGCCTGCGCGCGTCCGTGGACGCCGAGCTGGCCGAGCGCCCGGACCTCCTCGTCGTGCCGGGCGGTCGCTGGGCGCAGCGCGGGGGCGCCGGCGTCCGGGCGGAGGTCGAGCGCGGGCTGCTCGGTCCGGCGATCGCCGCGCGCCACGCCGCCGGTTCGACGATCGCCTCGGTCTGCACCGGCGCGATGCTCCTCGCCGACGCCGGGCTGCTCGACGGGCGCCCCGCGGTCACCCACCGCGTGGCGCTCGAGGACCTGCGCGCGCGGGGCGCCGACGTGCGCGCGGACGAACGGGTGGTCGACGCCGGCGACGTCCTGACCGCGGGCGGCGTGACGGCGGGGCTCGATCTGGCGCTGCACCTCGTCGCACGGCTCGCGGGCGCGGAGGCGGCTCGGGCGGGCGCGATCCGGATCGAGCACGAGCCGCGTCCGGCGCTCCTCGCGGTGGCCTGAGTGGGCGCGTCGCTCGGCGTCGCGCGGACCTCGGGCGCGCGGCGGGGTCGTCCGACGGCGATGCGAACATGCGTTCGTGTCGTCGCCGCCCTACGTCGAGCTGCACTGCCACTCGGCCTACTCCTTCCTCGACGGCGCGTCGCTGCCGGAGGAGCTCGCGCGGGCGGCCGCGGCCCGGGGTCACGGGGCGCTCGCGCTGACCGATCACGACAACCTCTGCGGCGCCTACGAGCACGCGCAGGCGCTGGCGGAGGTCGGCCTGCGCGCGCTCCACGGGGCGGAGGTCACCGTCGTCGACGCGCCGCCGCCGATGCGCGACGGCCGGATGACGGGCGACTGGCAGCTCGAGCGCTCCCGGGTCCGCCACGTGACGCTGCTCGTCCGCGACGCCCGGGGCTGGCGCAACCTCTGCCGGATCCTCACCCGGGCCCACGCGCACACCCGCGACCACCCGCGGGGCTCGGCGGGCCGGCCGTGGATCACCGCCGCCGACCTCCTCGGGCACGCCGAGGGCCTCGTCTGCCTCAGCGGCTGCGCCGACCACGGGGTCGAGGACGAGGGCTCGCTGCGGACGTTCCGGGAGGCGTTCGGCCGCGAGGACCTCTACGTCGAGCTCCAGCGGCGCTACCTCCGCGGGGACCGCGAACACGCGCGCACGCGGACGCAGCTCGCCCGCCGGCTGGGACTGCGGTGCGTGGCGACCGGCAACGTCCACGCCCACGACCGTCGGCGGGCGATGCTCCAGGACGCGCTCGTCGCGGTGCGTCACCACACGACGCTCGACGCGTCGGAGCCGCTGCGGCGCGGCAACCACAGCCACGTGCTGGCGACGCCCCAGGCGATGGCGCGGCGGTTCGCCGACCAGCCCGAGGCGGTCGCCGAGACGGTCCGCCTCGCCGAGCGGCTGGAGTTCGACCTGCTCGCGGGCCTGGGCTACCGGTATCCGGGGCAGGACGACGTGGCCGCCGCGCAGGACCTGGCCGCCGCCTGCTGGGCGCGGTTCGACGATCGCTATGCCCCGGGGGCGATGCGCCGCGGGGCCGACCGGCAGCGCTCCGCGGCGGCGATCCGGAACGCCGCCCGCGACCGGCTGGGCGAGGAGCTGCGCCTCATCGCGCGGCTCGGCCTCTCCGGCTTCTTCCTCCTGCACCACGA
>JALRCL010000224.1 GCA_023268575.1 Patulibacter sp. | reverse complement strand
TCTCCGCCTGGGCCGACCGCCCCGTCGGCGGCTGGGGCGGCGGGACGTTCGGCACGATCCGCAAGCGCTACCGCGAGGACGCCACCGAGGTCGCCCAGCCCCACAGCCTGCCGCTCCAGGTCCTGAGCGAGACGGGGGCCGTGGGCCTGCTGCTGCTCGGGGCCGCGCTCTGGATGCTGCTGCGCGCAGCCGTCCTGCGGCTGCGCGACACGCCGCCGAGCCGGGAGCGCACGCTCCAGGCGCTCGCGATCGGCGCCGCCGCGGCCTGGCTGGCGCACGTGGCGCTGGACTGGGACTGGGAGCTGCCGGCGGTGACGCTGCCGGTGCTCGCCGCGCTCGCGGCGGCCGGTGCGGCACCGGTCGCGCGCGGCGCCGCCCGCTGCCCCGACGGCCTCGTGACCCCGGCGACGGTCGCCGACGCCCCGGAGCGGCTGGACCGCCGCGCGCGGGGAGGGCGTCGCGCGGTCGTGCTCGGCGGGTCGTTCGTCGCCGCCGTCCTCGTGACGGTCGCGGTCGTCCTGCCGCTCGTGGCCGACAGCCACGCCGACCGGGCCGCGCAGGCGCTGTCGGCCGACGCGACCCCGGAGCAGCTGCGGGACGCGACCGGCGACGCGGCGTTCGCGGCCGAGCTGGATCCGTTCGCGCTGCGCCCGCTGCAGATCGGGGTCGCGATCGCGCGCCAGCGCGACAACCTGCTGGAGGCGCAGCGGCTGGCCGTCCGCGCGACGGAGCGCCAGCCCGACAACCCGGCTGCGTGGGCGCTGGCGGCCGAGGTCGCCGGTCGCCTCGCCGACCGCGAGGGGATGCGACGCGCCGCCCGCCGCGCGGTCGAGCTGGACCCGTTCGGGGTGCAGGCCGTCTCGCTGCTGGGCACCGCCAACGGCCAGCTCGCGCCGCCCGAGGCCTCGGCGACGGCGACGGCCACCCCGCTGCCGGCCCCGTAGACCCGGGTCCGCGGCTCAGGCGGAGGGCGCGTCCGCGTCCGCGTCCGCGTCGGACGCCCGCAGCTGCTCGAGCTCCGCGAGGGCCGCGTCGTGCGCGGCCTGCAGGTCCTCGAGCGCCACGACGGCCGCGTCGCGGTCCCCGTGCACGGCGGAGACCTCCGCCGAGGCGTGCTCGAGCGCCGCGACGACGCGCTGCTCGCCGTCCTGGATCGCCGCGTCGCGCTCCTGCTCGGCCGCGGCGACGGCGGCCCGCGCCTCGTCGGTGGCCCGGCGCAGCGCGGCGATCTCGTCCTCGTAGGCCGCGGCGAGCTCCTCGCGCTCGCGCAGGGCGGCCTCCGTCGCGGCGTGGGCCTCGGTCGCCTCGCGCGTGCGCTGCGCGCGCTCGTCGGCTGCGGCCTGCGCGCGGCGATCCGCCTCGCGGCGAGCGATCTCGGCGCTGCGCGCGCCCTCCAGGGCGGTCGCGAGCCGCCGCTCGAGATCGCCGACCCGCTGCTCGAGCCGCCGCCGCTGCGCCTGGTCGGCGAGCGCCTGGCGGGGGTCGACGGCCCGGCCGCTGCCGGCGCGCTGGCGTTGTGCGGCGCGCGCCTCGCGCTCGGACCGCTCGGCGGCCGCGAGCCGCTCGCGCGTGCGTCGCAGGTCGGCCTCGAGCTGGGTGAGCCGCTCCCGCGTGCCGCGCTCGAGCCCGGCACCGGCCCCCCGCAGCCGCTCGACCTCGCGATCGCGCTCCCGGCGCTCGGCGCTCTCCCGGTCCAGGCGCCGGCGCGCGTCCTGCAGCTCGTCCTCGAGCTCGGCGATGCGCTCACCGAGCTCGATGCCGAGGGCGCGGGCCTCGTCGGTCTCCCCGCGGGCCTCCACGAGCTGGATCTCGAGCTCGCCGCGCAGCTCGTCGAGCGCCTCGGCTCGGCGCTGCGCGTCCTGCTCCCGGGCCGCCTCCTGCGTGCGCGCGAGCTCCCCGAGCTCGGCCGCGTGACGCGCTCGCTCCTCGCGCAGCGCCTGCTCGTGCGCCTCGCGCAGGGCGCGCTCCCGCGCCTCGTGCGCCGCTTCCTCCTGCTCGCGCTCGGCGGCCGTCGCGGCCTGCTGGGCGGCGACGCGCGCCTCGGCCTGCTCGAGCGTCGTGCGCTCGTGCTCCATCGCTCGGCGCTCGGCGGCCGCGGCAGCGCGCTCGGCGGCCTCCTGGGCGTCGCGGGCGGCCCGCAGCTCGGCGCGCAGGTCGCTGACGGCGCCCTCCTGCTCGTCGACGGCGTCGGCCAGCACGCGGTGCTGCTCGTGGGCGGCGCCCTCGAGCTGCCGGCGGTGCTCGTCGCGCAGCGCTTGGAGCTCCGCGTGGTGCTCGGCGTCGAGCGCCGCGAGGCGGACGTCGAGCTCGTCCTGGAGCGCCTGGAGCTCGAGCGCGTGCTCGTCGGCGAGCGCACGCATCGCCTGCTCGTGCTGGAGCTGCTCGTGCTGGCGTCGTTGCTCGGCGGCAGCCTGCTCGTCGGCGAGCAGGCGGTCCTGCTGCTCGCGCAGCTCCTCTGCGACGACCTCGCGCGCGTCGGCGGCCTGCTGCTGGGCCTCGCGCAGTGCCTCGTGGGCGGCGGCGAGGTCACGGGCGTGCTCCTCGCGCTGCGCAGCGAGCGCCCGTTGCTGGTCGAGGCGCTGCTCGTCGAGCGCGGCCTCGGCGGCGCGCACGAGCTCCTGGAGCCGCTCGCGCTCGGGGTCCAGGCGGCTGCGGAGGTCGCGGATCCGCTGCTCCGTCGCGTTGCGCAGCTCGTCGAGCTGGGCGGTCGCCTCGGCGGATTGCCGCCGCGCCTCGTCCCGCTCGGCGTCGAGGCGGCGCCGCAGCTGGCGGGCCTCCTCGCCGGCCGCCGCGGCTGCGCGGCGGGCCTCCTCGACCCGCAGGTCGGCCTGGTCCTGCTCCCGTCCGGCCGCGGCGCGCCCGCGCTCGGCCTCGGCCGCCCGGGCGTCGGCCTCCTGAGCGCGGCGCTCGGCCTCGGCGGCCCGCTCCTCGGCCGCCTGCAGGCGCTCCCCGAGCGCCCGCGCGATCGCGGAGGCATCGGGACCGGCGGTGACGTCGGCCGCCGCTGCGGGAGGCGCCATCGCCGGAGCGACCTCCTCGCGCAGGCCTTCGAGGGCGGCGTCTGCCGCCGCGAGGCGGGCGGCGAGCGCTTCGCGGTCGTCGAGCGCCCGCTGCGCGACGCGCCGGCCCTGCTCGAGCTCCTCCGCCGCCTGCTCGCGCAGCTGCTCGAGCTCCTCCTCGAGCCGCGCGACGTCGGCGGTGCGCGCCTCGGCGACCGCCGCGGTGGCGTCGAGGTCGTCGCGGGCGCGCCCCAGCTCCTCGAGGAGCTCGTGCTCGATCCGCTCGCGCTCGGCGGCGCGCGCGCGGAGCGCGGCGAGCTCGTCGTCGCGCTGCGCCCCGGCACGCGCCAGCTCCTCGGCGTGGCGCTCGCGCGCGGCCGCGAGGTCGTCCTCGACGGCGGCCAGCCCGCTGCTCGCCGCGTCCCGCTCGGCCTCGGCGGTCGCGAGGCGATCCCCGAGCGCGGCGAGCGCGGTCGCCTGCTCGTCGATCCGCGCGGACATCGCGCCCGCGCGCCGCTCGAGGGTGGCGAGCGCCGCCTCCCGCTGATGCAGCGCATCGCCGAGCGCGTCGGCGCGGCCGCTCGCCTCCCCGAGCGCCGCGGTCGTCCGCTCGAGCTCGGCCGCGACCGCGTCGCGGGCCTCCTGCGCCTCCCGGAGCTCCGCCCCGAGCCGCGCGCGCTCCGCGCCGGCGGCCTCCTCGGCCTCCTCGGCGGCGGTCCGCAGCCGGCGGATCTCCGTCTGGAGCGCAGCGGCGCCGGTCCGCTCGGCGGCGAGGTGGTCCGCGGCGTCCTGGCGCTGGCGCTCAAGCGCGCCGTGCAGGCCCTCGGCCCGGGCGGTCGCCTCGCGCAGTCGGCCCTCGAGCTCGGCGACCGCGGCGCCGGCGCGCTCCCGGACGTCGTCCTCCCGCTCGCGCCCCGCCGCGACGGCGTCCAGCGCCTGGCGCTGCAGCTCCTCGCCCTCGGCGCGGGCCGCGGCGACGGCCTCGGCCAGCTGCTGCGCGTGCTCGGCGGCGGCCGCGTCCAGCCGCGCCCGGGCGTCGTCGCGCTCGCGCTCGAGCTCCTCGCGCACGGCAGCCTGCTCCTCGCGCAGGTGCGCGAGCTCTGCGGCGTGGCGCTCCTCCAGCAGGCGCCGCTCCGCGGCGAGGCGCTCCTGCGCTGCCGCCTCCTGCGCCTCGCGCTCCTCTGCATGGGCGCGGGCGGCGTCCCGCAGGGCCGCGTCCGCCTCCGCCTCCTGCGCGGCGAGGTCGGCGGCGTGCCGGCGGGCGAGTTCCGCGGCGGTCGTCTCGATCTGCTCCTGGACCTCGACGAGCGCGGCTCCGCGCTCCGCGAGGGCCGCCTCCTGCTCGGCGAGCGCGGCGGCCGACCGCTCGAGCTCCCGCTCGCGCTCGGCGGCGGCCTCGCGCAGTTGGTCCCGCTCGTCGGTCAGGGCCGCCGCGGCCTCCCGCTGCGCGAGGAGCTCCTCCTCGCGCTCGCCGAGCTCGTCCCGGGCCCGGGAGAGCTCGCCGATCGCGGCCCGGAGCCGGTCCTCGGCGGTCCGTCCGGCCTCCTCCTGCGCGGCCAGCGCGGCGCGCGCCTCGTCGAGGCGGCCCGCGAGGACGTCGCGCTCCTCCTCGGCCGCGGCACGGCGGGCGTCGACCTCGTCGCGCTCGGCGAGGACGGCGAGGCGCTCCCGGTCCAGGTGGTCCCGCAGCTCCTGGAGCGCGCGCTCCTGGTCGTCCGCCTGCCGGCGCGCGGCCTCGACCTGCTCGCGCTCGGCCGCGGCGATCCGGTCCAGCGCGGCCTGGGCGGTCCGCTCCGCGGCTCCGAGGACGTCGTCGTGCTCCTCGCGCAGCGCCGCGGCTGCTCGGGCGGCCTCCGCCAGCGCGTCCTCGGCGGCCCGGGCGCGCTGCGCGGCCGCGTCGGCGTCGGCACGGGCGTCGTCGGCGCGCCGCTCTGCGTCGGCCGTCGCCTCCTCGGCGGCGCGCCGGGCGTCGTGGGCGGCGTCGAGCTCGTCGTGCAGCGACGACTCGCGGGTCGCGGCGGCCGCCGCGGAGGCGTCGGCGTCGGCTCGTCGGGCTCCTGCTCTCCAAGACCATCTTCGGCAAGTGGGTCTACGCCGTGGGAGGCAATCGCGAGGCGGCGTACCTCGCGGGCATTCGCACGCAGCGTGTGCTCGTGGGCTGCTACGTCCTGTCGGGCATTGGCGCGGGGATCGCGGGCGTCATCTATGCCGGTCGCTACGGCAGTGGAGCTACCAATGCTTACAACGACACCTTCGTCTTCACGGCAATTGCGGCGGTGGTCGTCGGCGGGGTGAGCATCTTCGGCGGTTCGGGAGCCGTATGGCGCGGTGTGATGGGCATCTTCACATTTGCGCTCATCAGTAATGGGCTCAATCTGCTTGGCGTCGATACGACCTACCAGTTGACGATTCTCGGCCTACTCA
>JALRCL010000220.1 GCA_023268575.1 Patulibacter sp. | reverse complement strand
GGCCCGACGCGCAGAAGCGGTTCAGCTGCACGCCGGCAACCGTGTTCGGCAGCCCCGCCTTGATCGCGGCGGTCTTCGCGATGTCGGCACCCTGATCGCCGATCGGGGAGACGCAGCCGAGCACGATGTCGTCGATGCCGTTGGGATCGAGGCTCGCGTTGCGGGCCAGGGTCTCGTGGACGAGGCCGACGACGAGGTCGACGGGCTTCGTCGCGTGGAGGGACCCGTTGGCCTTGCCCTTGCCGCGTGGCGTGCGGATCGCGTCGTAGACGAGTGCGTCGGTGGCCATTGCTGCGCTCCTGTGGTCCAGCCGGCACCCGCCGGCACGATCGGATGACCGGAACCGTACACCTTGACCAGACGTAGCGTCCGTCCAGGCTGGCCGACCAGCCAGGACGCGGGGACGCCGAGCGTCCTCCGACCTCCGAGCCGGGTCGTCCGCGGGGACCGCCCGGGCGGCCGGGACCGGCCCGGGCCCGGCTGCTCAGCGACCGGTGCGCGGCGTCGCGACCTGCGCGTCGCGCAGCAGCCGCGGGAACTGGCTCGTGACGCCGTCGAAGGTCAGCGGCTCCTGCGCCCGGCAGGGCGGCTGGCCGAAGACGTCGAGGATGCCCAGCAGCGTCGGCGGGTTGCGGACGTTGCTGCAGTCGGCGGCCTTCAGGCCACCCTTGCCGAGCTCGGACAGGCCGCCCGGGAGCGGGTACGGGTTGTTGCGGTCGGCGGGCGGCCGCTTCGTGACGCCGGCCAGCTGGTTGCTGTTCACCGGCGGGTCGACCCGGACGAGGTGGCGCAGCACGCCGTCGGAGGTCGTCGTGGTGAGCTGCGTCGCCGCCGCCGTGTTCGCGAACGAGACGCCGATCTCCTTGCGGTAGAGCCGCAGGTAGCGCAGCATCGGCAGCGCGTCGTCGGTGAACGGCTCCAGCTGGTCGGCGAGCGGCCCGACGGCGTCGAGCACGCGGGCGATCGCCGGGAACCCGGCGTCCAGCCGCGGCAGCGTCTCGTCGAGTCGCAGGACCGCCGCGCGCAGATCGGGAGCCAGCGCGCCGAGGTCGCGCGCGGTCGGGCGGATGAGCGGCGCCACCGGCCGCAGGTCGCGCACCGCCGGGCCCGCGTCGACGGCGAGCGCGCGAGCGCTGCGCAGCGTCGTGCGGGCCTGGTCCAGCGTGGCCGGCAGCTCCCGCACGGTCGCGCGCAGCGCGTCGGCGTCGCCCGCCGTCGAGGCCACGAGGCGGCGGCCGTCGGCGATCAGGCGACGGACGGCGCCCTGCTGCTCGCCGATCGTGCCGAACGTCGTCCCGAGGTCACGGACGCCGGAGCGCACCGCGCGGGACTGACGCGCGACGGTCTGCAGGACCGGCTCGGCCGCCTCGAGCGCCGGACCGGCGTTGCCGATCGCCCCGTTCAGCGCGTCGCCGCGCCCGTCGATCGCCCGGGCGAAGGACGCGATCATGCCCTGGAAGCGCGGTCGGGTCTTGCGGTCGAAGACGTCGAGCACGTCGTCCAGGTCGGTCGCGCGAACCGCGGCGGTGCTCGGCAGCCGTCCGCCGTCAGCGACGAACGGCCCCCGGCGACGGCCGAACGAGAGCTCCACGTACGTCTCGCCGACGACGGTCTTCGTGCGCAGCGTCGCCTTCGTGTCGCGCGGCAGCGGCGCGTACTCCGGCTCGATCTCGAGCGTCACGCGCACGCGCTTGCCGTCGTGCTGGATCCGGGCGGCCTTGCCGACGCTGATGCCGCTGATCCGGACGTCGGCGTAGCTGGCCAGCTGCGAGCCCTGCGCGAAGTCGACCGTCGCGGTGTACGGCTTCGGCTTCAGCGGGACGTTGCCGCCGAAGCTCGTCCAGAGGAAGAGGAGCAGGCCGAAGCTCGACAGCGCGAAGAGCACCATCAGCACGATCTGGCTCAGCCGCGGTCCGTTCTTGTTCATCCGCAGATCCCCAGGGCGTCGAGGACGCCGAGCAGCTGGCCCGTGCCCGGGACACCGGTGAAGGTGTTGCAGCCGACGAGCAGCTGGCCGCGCCACATGGCGCCCGACGCGTCCTGCGTGCTGAGCAGCGAGTTGCCGTTGTGCAGGAACCACGCGAGCCAGAAGAGGTAGCCCTCCTCCCGCCCCGCGGGGTTGTGCCCGAGGACGTTCACGACGTACTGCAGCGAGCGGGAGGCCGCGCCGAGGTCGCCGAGCACGGGCTGCAGGGCACCGACGGTCCGGCCGAGCTCGGTGAGCACCGGCGCGCCGGCCCGTCCGAGGCGGCGCACGGGGCGCAGGTCGGCCGGCAGCTCGCGCAGCAGCGGGTCCAGCCGCGGCAGCGCGGCGCGCGTGGCGCGCAGGGTGGTGCCGAGCGCGGGCGCGGCGCGGCGCAGCTCGCTGCCCAGCCCGGCGGCCTCGCCGATCGCCGAACGGGCGGCGTCGAGCGTCGGGGGCAGCTCGGTGAGCGAGGCGCGCAGGTCGGCGTCGCGCTTGCCGACGGCGTCGAAGGTCTGCGCCGCGCCGTCGATGAGGCGGACGAGGTCGCGATCGTTCGTGCCCAGCGCGGCGGCGATCCGACGCACCCGGCTGACGCCGGTGCGCACGAGGGCGCGCCGCTCGCCGAGCACCCGCAGCACGCGGTCGGCCTGCTGCGCGGTCGGCGTCGACAGGGCGAGGATCCGCTGCAGCTGCTCGCCGCGCCCGTCGAGGCCCTGGCCCGTGGCGGCGAGGAACTGCTGCACGTACGCGCGGGAGTCGCTGTCGAGCGTCGCGAGGACCTCGTCGATCTGGACCTGCGGCGTCGTGCGCGAGATCGGGATCGTGCCGCCGTCGGGCAGCTCCGGGCTGCGCGCGCTGCCCGGCTGGAGCTCCATCGCCATGTCCTGCAGGCCGGTCCGCGGGCGCAGCGCGACCGTCGCGTCGCGGCGAACCGAGCGCAGGTCGTCGCGCTTGATCCGCATCTCGACGATCGCGGTCCCGCGGTCGCTGCGCCGCACGCCGCTGATCTCGCCGACCGGCACCCCGGCCACGACCACCTGCTGGCCAGTGCCGCCGACGACCGCCTGGGCCGAGGCCATCTCGGCCTTCACGATGTACGTCGCCTGCCACGGCAGCGGCAGGCGCTGGTTCACGAGCAGGTAGCCCGCGACGACGAGCGCCAGCGCCATCGCGACGAGGATCACGACGACCGCCCACCAGTGCTGGCGGACCGCCTTGAGCTGTCGGATCATCGTCCGTCCTCCCCGGCGCCGAGCAGCGCGCGCAGCGTGCGGCGCACGCCGGCGGTCGTCGGATCGTCGGTGCGCGCGCCGGTGGCGCGGGCGGCGTCGTCGACGAGGCGATCGGCGGCGCGGCCGACGGCCTGCCCGTCGATCGGCCGGGTCGTCGAGCGCGCCGCGTACGGCCGCGCGGTGACCGAGAGGTCGACCGGGTCCTGCGTCTCGCAGGCGACATCGGGGCGGAAGGGCGGCGGCGCGGCGGGCTTCGGCGGGGTCGAGCCCTGGATCGGCTGCTCGCTGCGGCCGGTGACGGTGCCCCCGCTGTCGCGGTTGCTCGTCACGAGCTGGTTGCCGAGCCCGAGGTTGTAGCGGACGAAGTAGCCGTTCTGGTCGAAGCTCGCCACCGACGAGCCGAGCGCCACGCCGAGCGACCCGACCTCGCGCCAGAGCGGCGCACCGGTCGTGTGGCGACCGTCCTGGATCTTCGCGTCGAGCACCGGGGCGACGTTGCGGGCGAGGCAGCGGCTCACCGGGCGCAGGTCGGCGAGCGCGTCTCCGAGCGGCTCCGCGCTGTCGGCGACGATCCGCGCCGTGGGCCGGAACGCGGCGAGCAGCGCCTGGATCGACCCGCCCCGGACGACGGAGCGCGTCGTGCGCAGGGCCGGATCGGCGAGGTCGAGCGTGCGCGGCAGCCGCTCGAGCACGGGCCGCGCGTCGGCCAGCACGCGGCGTGCCGCCGGGACGGCCGCCGCGAGCGTCGCCAGTGCGGGGGTCGACTCGTCGCCGAGGCGGCGCAGCCCGGCGATCGTCGCGGCGAGCTCCCGCTGGCGGTCGGCGAAGGCGGCGAACGTCCGCCGGCCGCCGGTGATCGCCGTGCGGATCCCCTGCTCGCGCGTCGCCGCGGCGCTCACGAGCCGCTCGGCGTCGCGGACGAGGCCGCCGAGGTCGCCGTCGGCCTCGCCACCGAGCGCATCGGCGACGACGGCGGTCTGGCGCAGGGCGGGCGGGAGCGTCCGGACGAGCCGGTTGAACCGCGCGGCGCCGTCGCCCTCCAGCCCGCCGCGCAGCCCCTCGATCGCCGAGCGGAACGACCGGCGGGTGTCGCCGTCGAAGGTCGAGAGGACCTCGTCGGCGGCCACCGCGATCGACGTCGCCCCCGGCGGGAGCGGGTCGTCGCCCAGCGGCGGAGCCGACGGCGTGCCCGGCTCGAGATCGAAGAAGAAGTTGCCCTCGAGGAAGAGCCGCGGGCGGAGCTTCACCGTCGCGTCGCGACGCACGACGAGGTCCGGGTCGGTCAGCCGCAACGTCACCTCGGCCATCCCGCGCCGGCCCGGCATCGCCCGCACGTCGGTGACGTGCCCGACGTCCACGCCGGCCACGCGGAGCTTGATCGCGCTATTCGCACGGATCGCCCCGGTGTCGCGCATGACGACGTGGAGCTCGCGCGGCGACTGGCCCGGGATCGGCCCGCGGAAGATGAGGTAGCAGGCGACCGCCACGACGAGCAGCAGCCCGGCGCCCCAGCGCAGGTGGCTGCGCTCGCGACGGCGCGCGTCCCGGCGGTGGTCGATCGATCCGCGACGGCTCATCGCGGCCCCTCCGGCGTCCCGGCCGGCGGCCGCGTCGTCGGGTTGCGCTGCGTCCCGGCCCCGCCCGCCGTGAAGTCCTGGCCGCCCGGCCGGTAGTACTCGTTGCCGATCGTGCACCCGCCGCGCGAGGCGTCGGGGTACGGGTTGTCGTGCAAGGTCACCGACGCCGACGGCCCGCGGAAGACGTGCGTCGGGTCGACCGACGCCTGTGCGCGGAACCAGTTGCCGTAGCGGTCGCCGTCGCTCAGCGTGCTCTGGACGTTGCGCGCGAAGAGCGTCACGTAGTTGCAGATCGCCTGGACGTCGCGGGCCTCCTGGAGCACCGGCAGCAGGTCGCCCGCCCCGCGCTGCAGGCGGTCGGCGACCGTCGCGGTGGTCGGGCGGGCGATCGCGCGGTCGACGGAGGCGATCGCGCCCTCGAACCGCGGGCCGAGGATCCGCGCGCGACGCAGGACCGGGGTCGCGGCGGCCGCCGCGACGCGCAGGTCGCGAGCGGCGGGGCGCAGCGAGCGCACGCCCGGGCGGATCTCACGGGCGAGCGCCGCGGTGTCGCGCAGCACGGGCCGCAGCGCCACGGACGCCCGCCGCGTCTCGTCGAGCATCGGCGGTGCGCTGCGCAGCGTCGCGCGCAGCGCCGTGCCCTCGTCGGCCAGCGCGCCGAGGGTCGTGGCGCCGTCGCGTGCGAGGCCCGGGACGTCGCCGGCGACCGGCTCGATCGCCGTCAGCAGCGCCGCGGTCCCGCGGAGGAAGCCACCGAGGTCGGTCGCCGGATCGGCAAGCACCCGGAAGCTCCTCGCGGCGGCCCCGGCGGTGCCGGGCAGCGCGTCGAGCGTCGCGCCGAGGTCCCCGGCGCGTCCGGCCACGCCGTCGGAGACGCCGGTGATGATCCGTCGGACGCTGCGGCGGGTGCCCGCGTCGAAGGCGGCGGTGACCTCGTCGAGATCGGTCGCGGCGCTCGTGCGCGACTCGGGGATCGTGCCGCCGTTCGGGATCCCGGCGCGGTCGTCGCCCGGGACGAGCTCGACGAACTTCGCGCCGATCACCGAGCGCGGCCGGATCCGCGCGGTCGTGTCCCGCGGCAGCGGCTCGACGGTCCGGTCGAGCGACAGGCGCAGGATCGCCGTCGGCGGGCGGCCGTCGCGGCCCGGCTGCGCGTCGATCCCGTTGACCTGCCCGACGCGCTTGCCCGCGATCCGGACGTCGGTCCCGGTCGTGAGCTTCTTCGCGTCGGCGACCCGCGCGTCGATGTCGTAGGTCTGGACGAACGGGAGCCCGGAGTTCGCGTTGTAGGAGATGACGACCGCGACGACGGCGATGAGGATCGCCGCCGCGCCGACGAGCACCGGGTTCGCGGCCAGCGAGCTGCGGCGACGGTTCATCGCGTCCTCCCGGTGAGCGTCGGCGGCTCCTGCTGCAGGGCACGGCGCTCGAGCGCCCGCCGCTGCGCCGCGGTCTTCGCGACCTTGCCGGCGGTCTCGTCGGCGAAGCGCCCCTCGCAGCTGGGCACCGGCACCTGACTCACCACGGAGCAGAGCATCGGGATGATCTGCACGGGGATGAGGTGCGACGTCTCGTCGAAGCGCGAGGTCGACAGCGCCCCGTTGTAGGCGAAGAGGCCGAGCTGCTCGGCGCCGCCGCTGTCGCGCAGGCTCTGGGCGACGTCCTTCGCCAGCGGCACGCTCGGCGCCAGCCCGGCGGCGGCGTCGGCGAGCGTCCGCAGCGGCCCGAGGGCGCGCTGCAGCCGGGGCACGCTGACCGTCGACGCGCGCCCGAGCCGACGCAGCGTCGGCCGGGCGGCGTCCGCGAGCGGGCCGGCCTGGCGGACGAGGCCGGTGACGTCGGGCGCCGCGGCGCGCAGGTCGGCGACGGCCGGCGTCGCCTCGCGGCTCGTCGCGGCGAGATCCTGGAGCGCCGGGCGCAGCTGACGCAGGGCTGGCGCGATCCGCGCGAGCGTCGCGTCGAGGTCGGCGCGACTGGCCCCGGTCGTCGCCAGCAGGCGCCCGCCGTCGCGGACGAACCGCGTCAGGTCGCCGCGCCCGCGGTCCAGCTCGGCCAGGACGGTGCCGGACGCGTCGACGGCGCGCGCGAGCGAGGCCTTGTCGCGCTCGAGCACGTCGAGCGTCGCCTTGATCTGCTCGAGGGCCGGGTTCGCGCGGCGGATCGCGGCGGCGAGTGCCGGGCCGCGGGCGGTCGTGCCCGCGCCGATCTCGTTGAGGAGCAGCTGCAGCCGGACGTTCGCGGGCTGGCCGAGCATCGCGACGACGAGGTCGAGGTCGACGGGGCTGCGGGTCCGCCCGAGGGCGAGCGTCGGCGCGTCCTGGCCGTCGGCGGCCTCCAGCGCCGGCGACGCCGGGGTCCCCGGGTCGCAGTCCACGAACCGCTCGCCGATGAGCGACTGCGGCAGGACGCTGCAGGTCGCGTCGCGGCGGAACGGCAGGAACCGCCGGTCGACCTCCATCGTCACCCGCGCGCGGTGGTCGCCGGTCAGCTCGACGTCGGTGATCGAGCCGACCTTCGCGCCGGCGATCCGGACGTCCTGCCCCGGGCCGGCGAAGGAGGCGTTGGCGAAGATCGCGTCGACGCGACCGCGGTCGCCGCCGCCGTCCGCGCTGCCGCCGCAGCCGCCGAGGGCCAGGAGGCCGGCGGCGCCGAGGACGACGAGCGTCCGGGTGCGGCGCGCGATCACCGGCCGCTCCCGTCGTCGATGACGTCGCAGGCACCCTCGACGCCGTCGCGCCACGGCCGCGATCCGTCGGCCGCGGGGCCGGTCGCGCCACCCGGGCAGCGCAGGACGTTGCGGACGTCGTAGCCGCCCAGGCCGTTGAAGCCGATCGCCTCCAGCAGCGGGTCCAGCGCGCCGACGATCGGGCGCAGCACCGCCGGGAAGGACGCGCCGTTGACGATCGGCGAGATGCGGCCGATGTGGCCGATCGCGTCGTAGTTGGACCCGGCGCGACCGCCGAACGACGTGAGGATGCCGTGCAGCAGGTCGGGCGTGAACGGGCGTAGGCCGCGCACCGCCGGCCGCAGGGCGCGGACGGCGTCCGTCGTCTGCTCCAGCGCGGGCACCGCTCGGGTCTCGAGCCGCGGCAGGCGCACGAGCGCCTCGTCGAGGACCGGCAGGGTCGCGCGCACGTCGCGCAGCAGCGGCCGCAGCGCCTGGGCGGTCGGCTGCGCGCTGCGCAGCACCGTGGCCAGCCGCGGGGCGACCGGGCGGGCAGCGCGGGCGACGGGACGCGCGTCCCGGACGAGGCCGTCGGCGTCGCGCAGCGTCCGGCGCGCCTGACCGAGGAGCGCCGGGGCGCGACGGATCGCCACGCTCAGCGTCGCGCGCTCGCGGGCGAGCGTGCCGGCGGTCGTCGCCGTGGCGACGAGGCCCTCGCGGACGTCGTCGCGCCGCTCGGCGAACGCGCCGCTGACGGCGGCGGTCCCGACGAGCAGCCGCTGCAGGGCCGGGTCCTCGGCGCGGAGCTGCCCGGCGAGGTCGCGCACGCGGCCGAGCGCCGGGTTCAGCGCCAGTAGCGTCTGCGAGAGCCCGGTCTCGGCGCCGCTGAGCGCCGAGTCGCCGGACGCGAAGAGGTCCTGGAGCGCGCGGCGGCTCTCGGCGTCGAGCGTGTTGAGGAACTCGTCGAAGTCGACGGCCGCCCGCGTGTCGATCGTCGGGATCGACCCGCCGTCGGGGATCTCCGGCGCGTCGAGCGGTCCGAGCTCGAGCGCGACGTAGCGCCCGGCGACGCTGGAGACGGAGGAGTTGCGGACGATCGCGCGGGTCCCCTCGCGCAGCGGCAGGGCGCTGTCGTCGGTGATCCGCAGCTGCACCTCGGCGCGGCCGTCGTTCCCGATGCCGAGCCGCGACACCGTGCCGACCACCGCACCGCCGACGCGGACCTGGTTGCCCTTCACGAGCAGGCCACCGTCCTCGAACCGCGCAGTGACGGTGCGGGCGTCGCCGCCCCCGCCGAGGAGGAGCACCACGGCGACGACGACGAGGAGCAGCGCGGCGAGCGCCGCGATGCGCGCGCGGGCGGCGCTCATCGCCGGTCCCCGCGTGTCTTCGACGCCCTCCCGGGACGGGAGGGCGACCGCCCCTCCCGAGCCGTCACGGCGGGGCAAGCTACACGATGCCCAGCCGCATCGTTGGACGATGTGTCCATTATCGCAACCGCGTAACGGAAACCGAACGAGCGCGGCGCCTTCGTCAGCCCCAGCGAGCGGTGTCGGTGACCTGCTCCAGCGCGACGAGGCGGTCCCCGTCGCGGCGGAACACGTGCGCGAACGCGGCCTCGACCGGCCGGTCGTCCTCGCGCGCCCGACCACGATAGGTGCCCAGGACCGTGAGGCTGTCGCCGCCGTCCCCGACGATCCAGCGCTCGGGCTCGGCGAGGACCGCGAACCGGCGCCCGATCGCCCACCACCCGTCGTGGATCATCGCGTCGGGACCGCTGCGCACGCCGCCGAGGTCGTCCGGCATGCCGGCGGCGAGCCGGCCCTCGAACCCGGGGGCCAGCAGCTCCCGCAGCGCGGCCTCGTCGCCGGCGGCCAGCGCCGCGTAGAGCCGGCGCACGAGGCCGACGATCGCCGCCTCGCCCTCGCCCTGGTCGGCCGCCGGCCCGGTGCCGCTCTCGGCCGGAGCAGCATCGACCGTCACGACGGCCGGTCCCCCGCCCTCGGCCACCGGCCCGGGCACGCCGGCCCCGGTGAACCGCGGCGCCCGGCGCTCGCCGAACGCCCGCAGGCCCTCCTGGGCGTCCGGGGTCCGCGCGAGCTCGCGCATCGCCGCGGCCTCCTCGACGAGGCGGACCCGGACGTCGCGCCCGTCGGCCTCGCGCAGGAGCCGGCGCATCCGGCCCAGCGCACGGGTCGGGCCCGCGGCGAGCCGACGCGCCTCGGCCAGCGCCGCCGCCTCGAGCTCGGCCACCGGCACCGACCGGGTGGCGATCCCCCAGGCGACGGCCTCCTCGGCGCCGAGCAGGCGCCCACCGACCAGCAGCTCCTGGGCGCGCCGCAGCCCGACGAGGCGCGGCAGCCACCAGCTGGAGTTCCCGTCGCCGCTGAGGCCGAGCCGGTCGAACGCCGTGGTGAGCTTCAGGTCCTCGGCGACGAGCACGACGTCGGCGAGCCACGCGAGGCCGAGCCCACCGCCGGCGGCCGCGCCCTGCACGGCGGTGACGATCGGCACGTCGAGCTCGCCGAGGTCGCCGAGGGCCGCGTGGAACGGCGCGATCATCGCGTCGAGCCGCTCGGCCACCCGGGCCGGGTCCTCGACGATGAACCGCAGGTCCCCACCGACGGTGAACGCCGGGCCCTCCGCCGTGATGAGCAGCGCGCGCAGGCCGTGGGCCGCGCGCGCCTCGGCGACCGCGACGGCGAGCTCGTCGACCCAGCGCAGGTCGATCGCGTTGCGCCGCTCGGGCGCGATGAGCCGGAGGCGGCCGAGGCCGTCGTCCTCCAGCGCGAAGGCGACGCGCTCCGGCGCGCGGTGCGTGGCGACCACGTCAGCGCTCCGCCGGGGCGAGCCGGTCCGCGGCGAGCCGCACGAGCCGGAACTTCTGGACCTTGCCCGTGGGCGTCGTGGGCAGGTCGCCGGCGTCGAGGAACAGCACGTGCTTGGGGACCTTGAACCGGGCGAGGTGCTCGCGGCAGAGCGCGAGGACCTCGTCCGCGTCGATCGTCGCGCCCGGGTGGCGGACGACGCAGACGCAGCCCGCCTCGCCCCAGCGGTCGTCGGGGACGCCGATCGCGTAGACCTGGCTGACGGCGTCGTGGCGGCTCAGCAGCTCCTCGATCTCCTTCGGCATCACGAGCTCGCCGCCGCTCTTGTAGAGCTCCTTGCTGCGCCCCGTGATCTCGAGGTACCCGTCGTCGCGGACGATTCCGAGGTCGCCCGAGAAGACCCAGCCGTCGCGCAGCGCCTTGGCGGTCTCCTCCGGCTTGTCCCAGAAGCCGACCATCGTCGTCGGACCGCGCGCGATGAGCTCGCCCTCCGCCCCGGCGGCGAGGTGCTCGCCCGTCACGGGGTCGGCGGTGCGGTACTCGATCAGCGGGCCGTCGCCCTGCGGCAGGCCCGCGGCGCCGGCGATCTTCGGCCGGCCGACCGTCGTGGAGCTCACGAGCAGCTCGTCCTCGGGCAGGGTGAGCGTCATGGCGCCGCCGGTCTCCGTCATCCCGTAGCCGGTGACGATCTCGTCGACGCCGAGCGCGTCGCGGACCTTCTCCCACAGCCAGACCGGCGCGGGCGCCGCCCCGGAGAGGATCGCCCGCAGCGACGAGAGGTCCCGCTCGGCGAGGTCGGGCTGCTCGAGCAGCGCGACGGTCATCGTCGGGACGCAGAGGATGTCCGTGGCCCGGTGGCGCTCGATGCCGTCGAGGTAGGCGCGCGGGTCGAACGCCGTCTGCAGCACGACCGCACCGCCGACCATCGTGGCCGCGAGCAGGCCCTCGACGTACCCGAACATGTGGTAGCAGGGCAGGGAGAAGAGGATCCGGCGACCGTCCTCGAAGGCCCGCGTCAGGGCGGAGCCGTGCGCGGTGCGCAGGACGGCGTCGTGGGTCACCTGGACGCCCTTCGGCGAGCCCGTCGTGCCCGAGGTGTAGAGGATGTCGCCGACGTCGTCGGGCCCACGGGCGCCGATCGGCGCGCTGCCGGGGGCGTCGGCGCCGAGCCGCTCGAGCGCGGCGACGGTGAGCGCCCCGGGGCGCGCCGGCCCGTCGTTCTCCAGCTGCACGACCTGGACGAGGTCCGCCAGCGGCGCGCCGACCGGGACCTCGCCGGCGCGCTCCGCCCACCCCGGTGCGACGGCGTCGAGCATCGCCGGGTAGTCGAGCCCGGCGAAGCCCGTCATCGTCACGAGCACGCGGCAGCGCGACTGGCCCAGGACGTAGGCGAGCTCCTCCTCGCGGTAGAGGTAGTTGAACGGGATCGCCACGCCGCCGGCGCGGGCGATCGCGAACTTCAGCGGCACGAACTCCGGCTCGTTGGCCATCAGCAGGCCGACGTGGTCGCCGGGCCGGACCCCGACGGACGCGAGCCCGTCGGCGAGGCGCGTCGCGCGCGCGTCGACCTCGGCGTACGTCCACGTCACGTCGTCGGTGACGACGAGCGGGCGGTCGCCGAAGCGCTCCGCGCAGGCGGTGAGCCAGCCGTCGAGGGTCTGCGGGGTCCAGGTGCCGAACCGCGCGCGCAGGGCGGCGCGCCGCTCGAGGATGTCGCGATCAGAGCTCATGATGCCGTGCCTCCCCAGGCAGCTCGGACGGTCCGTCCAGACCGACCGTAGCAGCGCCTCCGCGCCACCTCGCCGGGTCCCCGGGCCACCTCCGCGCACGGGACGCCCGCGGCACCCCGGTGCGCATTTTCGTACAAGGTGTATGTTGGCGAGAGCTCCGCGGCGCGCGGCCGGTCCACGGCCGCCCGGCGGACGCGCCGCCGATGCCCCCGCCCGACGCACCCGCCCCGTCCGACGCGCCGCGCTCCCGCGTGCGGGACGCGCTGATGGTCGGCACCTGCTGCGCCTCGATCGCCGTGATCATGGGCCTCACCGCGGGCGCGATCGCCGTCGTGCCCGACATCGGCCGGGACCTCGGCGGCGACCAGAGCCGGCTGCAGTGGATCACCGACGCGTTCCCCCTCGCGGTGGCCGCGCTGCTGCTGCCGGCGGGCGCGCTGCTGGACCGCTACGGCCGCCGGCGCGGGATGCTGGCCGGGCTCGTGGTGCTCGTCGGCGCGGTCGCCTGGACGGGGGTCGCCGACTCGGTCGACGCGGTCATCGCCAGCCGACTGCTCGCGGGGATCGGTGCGGCGCTGCTCTTCCCCGGCACGCTGGCGACGATCACCGCCACGCTGCCGCCCGCGCGGCGCCAGGTCGCCGTCGGGCTGTGGGCCGTCTCGGTGATCATCGGCGCGGTCGTCGGCCTGCTCGTCTTCTCCGTCGGCGTGGAGTGGTGGACCTGGCGCACGCCGTTCCTGCTCATCGCGGGGTTCACGGCGCTCGTCACCGTCCTGACGCTCGTGCTCGTGCCCGAGACGACCGCCGAGCACGAGGTCGCCCTGGACCCCGTCGGCGCCCTCACCTCGGTCGGCGCGGTCGGCGGACTGACGCTCGCCGTCACCGAGGCGCCCGTCCACGGGTGGCTCGGGCCGACGACGCTCGTCGCCGGAGGCGTCGGCCTCCTGCTGCTCGTGGCCTTCGTGCGCTGGGAGCTGCGCCACCCGGATCCGCTGCTGGACGTCCGCCTGCTGCTCGACGGCCGCTTCGGCGCCGGCGCGGGCGCCCTGTTCTTCCTCTTCTTCGCGCACTTCGCGCTGTTCTTCCTGTCGATCCAGTACCAGGGCTACGTCCTGGGCTCCTCGACGCTGGAGAGCGCGCTCGGCGTCGTCCCCCCGGTCCTCGGGTACGGCCTGACGCCGGTCGGGCCCCTGCTGGCACGGCGGATCGGCCGCCGGGCGGTGATCGTGCTCGCGATGCTCCTGGCCGCGTTCGGCGCCGTGGTCTGCGCCGGGATGGCGGTGGCGGGCGTCGAGAGCTACTGGACGTTCGCGATCGGCGCGGGCCTCATCTGGTCCGGCGTCGGCCTCGCGATGGCACCCCCGACCGAGATGATCATCGAGTCGGTCCCGCGCGAGAAGCAGGGCGTCGCGTCGGCGGTCAACGACCTCTCGCGCGAGCTGTCGGCGGCGCTCGGGATCGCGATCGCCGGCTCCGCCTTCAACGCTGCCTACCGCGGTTCCGTCGACGACCACGCCGCCGGCCTGCCGGCCCAGGTCGGCGAGACGTTGCTGGCGTCCCCGGCCGCCGCGCTGCAGCTGGCGGCCGAGCGCCCGGACGGCGCAGCGCTCACGCGGGTCGTCCAGGACGGGGTCATCGCCGGGTGGATCTGGGGCTTCGCGATCGTCGCCGCGGTGCTCCTGCTCGGCGCGATGCTCGTCGCGCGGCGCTGCCCCGGCCGCGCGGAGGAGCGCCGGATGGCGTCGCCGCTGGACGTCGCCCGCGACGAGGTCGCGCCCGCTCCCGCCTGAGGCGGCGCCGCTGCGCGCGGGGTCAGGCACCGGCGGTCAGCGCCGCCCGCTCGTCGTCGCGCACGGGCCGTGCCACGCGCTGCTCGAGGTCGAAGGCGACCATCAGCGAGGTCCCCTCGGCCGCGACCACGCCGTCCGCGCGCAGGACCCGGTGTCCCACCGTCACCGAGGAGCGACCGATCGCGAGGATCGCCGCCTCGACCGTGACGCGGTCGTCGGCGCGCAGGAGCTCCCGCCGGTGGTCGAGGTCCACGCGCGCGAGGACGAACGGGAACAGCCCGTCGGGACCCGCGATCGGCGCGAACACGTGCCCGCGCGCCTCGTCGAGGAACTCGTGGTAGCGACCCGACCACACGTGCCCCATGACGTCGAGGTCGCGCCAGCGCAGGTCGATCGTGAAGCGGACGACCGGCGAGACCGGTGCGTCCCAGCGCGCCTCGGTGGACGCCACGTCGGTCATCGCGCCGGCCTCAGATCCCGTAGCTCTTGCCGATGACGTCGAGCAGGATCTCGTCGGCGCCCGCGCCGATCCGGTACAGGCGGATGTCGCGGAAGACGCGCTCGACGTCGTACTCGGTCATGTAGCCCGCGCCGCCGAGGATCTGGACGCAGGCGTCGGCGACGTCGAAGGAGACCTGGGTCGCCTTGAGCTTCGCCTGCGAGATCTCGCGGACCGGGTACGCGCCGTTGGCGTAGGCGTGCGCGGTGCCGTAGATGAGCTGCCGCGCGGCGGCGATGTCCGTCGCCATCTGGGCGAACTTGTGACGGATCGCCTGGTGCTTGCCGAGCGGCCGGCCGAAGGTCTCGCGCTCGTTCGCGTAGGCCAGTGCCTTGTCGAAGGCGTACTGCGCGTACCCGAGGCAGCCGGCCGCGCCGATCAGGCGCTCGGCCTGCAGCTCCCACATGATCTGGAAGAAGCCCTTGCCGGTCTCCGGCCCCAGCAGCGCGTCCGCGCCGACCCGCACGTCCTGGAAGGCGAGCAGCGCCGTGTCCGAGGCGTGCATCCCCATCTTCGAGAGCTTCTGCTCGCGCACGACGCCGGGAGCGTCCATCGGCACGAGGAAGATCGAGAAGCCGTCGTAGCCGGCGTCGAGGTCGGTCTTCGTGACGAGCATGATCATGCCCGCGCGGTGACCGTTGGTGATGTACGTCTTCGAGCCGTTGATGACCCACTCGTCGCCGTCGCGGACGGCGTGGGTCTGGATCGCGGCGACGTCGGAGCCCGCCCCCGGCTCGGTGATCCCGAGCGCGAAGATCGTCTCGCCGCGGACGCCGGCCGGCACCCAGCGCTGCTTCTGCTCCTCGCTGCCGAACTGCAGCAGCGGCGGGATGACCATGTCGGTGTGGACCGAGAGGCCCATGAGCAGGCCACCCGAGCCGCCGCGGGCGATCTCCTCGGCGAGCACGAGGTTCGCGTAGTAGTCGCCGCCCTGGCCCCCGTACTCCTCCGGCACGGAGAGGCCGAGGAAGCCGACCTCGCCGAGCCGGCGGACGATCGCGTCCGGGAAGGTCGTCTCCTCCCACTCGTGGACGTGGGGAACGATCTCGCGGTCGACGAAGGCCCGGATCGACGCGCGCAGCTCGTCGTGCTCGTCGCCGAAGATGAAGTGCCGCGTGGACGCGGCGTGGTCGGGCCTCAGCACCTCGGACGTAGCAGCCATGGCGCGATCGTAATGCACGTGCTTCACTTCGTGCAACACGCCTGGACAGGTCGTCCACACGCGGTGGCCCACCGTCCGCTCCCGCCGGGCGCGCCGCCTGCGGGAAGATCCGCCCGGCGCCCGCCCCCCCTCCACCATGCCCCCCAGCCCCGAACCCGCCCGCCGCCGACTCGTCGCCGCCGGCGAGCGCCTCTTCGCCGAGCGCGGGATCGACAACGTCAGCCTGCGCGAGATCTCGCGCGCCTCGGGGGCGCGCAACGCCGTCGCGCTCCAGCACCACTTCGGGGACCGCGACGGCCTGCTGCAGGCGATCCTCGACAAGCACGCGGCCCGCGTCGACGAGCGGCGAGAGCCACTGCTCGACGACGCGGCGACGACCGCCGCTCCGAACCTGGCCCGGGCCCTCGCCGCGGCGCTCGTGCTGCCGGAGGCCGCCAGCCTCCAGGACGACGACGGAGGTCGCGAGTACCTGCAGATCACCGCCCAGGTCCTCACCCGCGAGCGCACGGCGCGCCGCGGAGCGCCGCAGCCGACCATCGCCCGCTGGCGGGACCTCGTTGCCCCGATCCTGCCGCCGGACGCCGCCGCGACGCACCGCCGGTTCGGCGCGGTCCTCTACGTGACGATCACGCTCGCGCGCCGGGCGAAGCTCAGCGACCGCCCGGAGTCCCCCCGCGAGGCGGCGATGCTCACGAGCTCGATGGTCGACGTCGTCGAAGGGATGCTCACGACGCCGGTCTCCGCGGACACCCGCGCGCACCTGGCGTCCTGACGCTCGACGCAACGCCCTGTTCGTATATCGAACATCATGTACGCTGCTGCGTGCCCGGCCGTCCGGCCGGCGGGAGAGCACGTGACGAGCACGCGGATTCAGCGGTGGTGCGCCTGGTCGGGCATCGCCTTCCTGGCGATCTTCTTCACCGGGGCGATGATGGCCCAGGTCGTGCCGCCGCCCTCGCCGACGCAGACGCCGGCCGAGGTCGCCGCGCAGTGGAGCAGCAACGCCGACCTCAAGCGCGCGGGCCTCTGCCTCATGATGATCTCGTCGGGCTTCCTCTTCCCGTTCACGGCGGCGATCTCCGCCCAGCTGCGGCGGATCGAGGGACACACCGGGCCGCTCACGATGCTGCAGCTCATCGCGGGCGGCGTCGGCGTGTTCGCGATCCTCATGCCGACGATGCTCTTCATGGGCATCGCCTTCCGGCCCGAGCGCGCGCCCGAGGTGACGAGCGGCCTGATGGACGCGGCGTTCGTCCCGTTCGTCATCAACTTCCCGCCGGTCTTCGCGCAGTGCGTCGCCTTCGGCGTCGCGGTGCTCCTGCAGAAGGGCGCCGTCCAGCCGTTCCCGCGCTGGTCGGCGTGGTTCAGCTTCTGGGTCGCGTTCCTCTTCCTCCCCGGCGTCCTGCTGCTCTTCTTCCGGACGAGCGCCTGGGCCTGGGACGGGCTCCTGTCGTTCTGGCTCGTCGCGGCGATCTTCGGCGGCTGGATCCTGCTCGTCTCGATCCTGCTCCTGCGGACGCTGCGCGGGCAGGACGCCGCCGTCCCCGCGGCCACGCCCGAGGAGGCGGTGGCGTGAGCGCCGTCGAGCGTCCCGCCGACGCACCGCCGAT
>JALRCL010000166.1 GCA_023268575.1 Patulibacter sp. | reverse complement strand
CCGGCCGGCGCGGCCGCGGCTCAGGAGATCGCGAAGCCGGGGCCCGCGCCCGGCATCGCGGAGAGCTTCTCGGGACGGTGCTGCGCGTGGACGCGCCGGATGGTGTCGGAGCCCGCCCGCATGACGACGGACTCGGTCGTGGCGCCGCCGGCGCTGCGGCGGCGCACGCCCTGGAGCAGCTCCCCGTCGGTGACCCCGGTGGCCGAGAAGAGGCACTGGTCGGCCTTCACCAGGTCGTCCTGGTCGAGCTGGCGCTCGAGGTCGTAGCCGGCGTCGAGCGCCGCCTGGCGCTCGGCGTCGTCCCGCGGCCAGAGCCGGCCGACGAGGCGCCCCGAGATGCACTTGATCGCGGCGGCGGAGATGACGCCCTCCGGCGTGCCGCCGACGCCCCAGAGGAAGTCGACCGCCGAGTCGCTCATGACGGCCAGCAGCGAGCCGGCGACGTCGCCGTCGCTGATGAGGCGGACCTTCGCGCCGGCGGCGCGGACGGCCTCGATCTGCTCCTGGTGGCGCGGACGGTCCAGCGTGATCATGAGGACCTCGCTGATGTCCTTGCCGCGGCGCTCGGCGATGAGGCCCGCGGTCTCGGTCAGCGGCCGGTCGAGGTCGAGGAGGTCGGCGACGTCGCGGCCCCCGGCGAGCTTCTCCATGTAGACGCAGGGGCCCGGGTCGAACATCGAGCCGCGCGGCGCGATCGCGATCACGGAGAGCGCGTTCGGCTGGCCCTTCGCGGTGAGCGTGGTGCCCTCGAGCGGATCGACGGCGATGTCGACCTGCGGGCCCTCGCCGTTGCCGACGTGCTCGCCGTTGTAGAGCATCGGCGCCTCGTCCTTCTCGCCCTCGCCGATGACGACGACGCCGTCCATCGCGACGGTGTCCAGGACGTACCGCATGCCGTCGACGGCGGCCTGGTCGGCGGCGTTCTTGTCGCCCCGGCCCGCGAGCCGCGAGGCCGCCAGGGCGGCGGCCTCGGTCGTGCGGACGAGCTCCATGGCGAGGGTGCGGTCGGGCGTGGTGGTCATGGGGCCTTCGGGGTCGTCGGGTCCGCGACGCTCCGGGCCGGAGGGACCGGCGCGGCGAGCGGCGGGCGGTTCGGTGGCGGGGACCCTATCCGGGGACGTCCCCGCGGCGCGGTGGCGTCGCGGCGCTCACGGCGGGCGCGGCGCGGCGGGCGCCGACCCGTCAGGGCGGGCGGGGGCGCGACGACCCGGCGGCGCGCTCGCGCCTAGCGGGAGCGCGGGAGGTCGTCCCGCACGATGTAGCTCACGCGGTCGACGCCGCTGACGTCGACCGCGTCGGCGACGTTCTTCGTCAGGTCGAAGTCGGCCTTGTTCGCGAACGGCCCGCGATCGATCACCGGGACGACGACGCTGCGGCCGCCGCGGCGGATCTCGACCTGGGTGCCGCAGGGCAGGGTCCGGTGGGCGACGCCCTCGGTCCGCTTCGTCAGCTTCTGGCCGCAGGCGGTCCGTCGGCCGTAGAAGCCGGGGCCGTACCAGGTGGCCTTCGTCTTGGCGAGCACGGCGACGCGCGCGGTCGTCGCGGTGCCGGCGGCGCGGGCGGTCGCGCCCCCGGCGGCGGCACCCTCGGCGGGCACCGTGCCGTCGGCGTCCAGGAGCACGACGCGGAGCTGGTGGTAGCGGGCGGCGCGGGTCCTCCAGCGGGCGACGAAGCGGCCGTTGCTGCGCACGCGCGCGGTGGTGGCACGGCGCCAGCCGCCTCGCGGGTCCTGGCGCTGGACCTGGACGCGTCGGTTCGCGAGCGCGGCCTCGAACTGCCCGACGACGAGGACCGGGGTCCCGACGGTCGTCGACGGTGCGGCGCTCCAGGTGCCGAGGCCCGGCGCCTGGACCGTCGCGCCGGAGGTCGCGTCGGCCGGCGACGGTCCCGCAGGGGTCGGCGCGGGCGCGGCCTCGGTCGTGGCCGGCGCCTCGGCGGTGACGCTCGGGGTCGCCTGGGTGGAGAGGCCGCCGCCCGACGCGGCGCTCGCGGCCGCGGCTGGGCTCAGCGCGGCGAAGGCGACGGCGGCGATGATCGCTGCGCGAGGACGCGCAGGGGTGCGATAGGTCACGTGGTCCCGTTGGTCTCGTTCCGTGCCTACGGGGTGAGCTGTCGGGCTCGCGCTGAACGAGTGCGCTACGGGTCGGTCGACCCGATTCGCCCCAGCGACCGCGCCTGAGCGCGCTCGCAGTGGTTCCCCCGCCCCCCGACGATCCGGTCGTCGGGAGCTCGGCGGCGGGGATTATGGCACATCGATCGCGGTCCGCCGGTCCCGGACGCGAACACCTGTTCGTGGGGACGGGCGGATCCCGGCGCGTAGCGGGTACGTCGTGGGGCTGCCGTGCCCCGCGGCGTGGCGCGCCGGCGCTCGTGTGCGGCTCCGGGTCCGGTGGATCAGCGCGGCGTGATGCGCCGCAGCACGCCGCGCACGACCGACTCTCCGAGGCTCGCGGCCCCGGTCACGACGGACACGAGGTCGTCGA
>JALRCL010000050.1 GCA_023268575.1 Patulibacter sp. | reverse complement strand
CGTCCCGGCCGCTCGCGGGTCGACGGTCCTCGTGGCCGCCGGATCGACGAGGGTCCTGCCGGTCCCCGCGGTCCCCGCCGTCCACGCGGTCCACGCGGGTCGGGCGGGCTCGTGAGGCGGCCGTCCCCGCCCCGCGGTCCGCCTCCGGTCGGGGACCCCGGGGAAGGTCTGGGGTGGCGTTCGGGGGGCTTCCCCGTGGTGGAGGCCGGCGAGCGATCGCAGGATGATCGGCATGTCATCCACCTCCCGCCGCACCGCCGGTGTGGCCGTCCTCGCCGCCTGCCTCCTGGCGGCTGCGGCGACCCCCGCGTCCGCCGACTCGATCGCCTACGTCAAGGGCGGCGACGTCTGGCTCTCCACGCCCGACGGCTCCCGGCAGTACCGCGTCACCGACGACGGCGGCTACTCGCAGGTCTCGCAGGCCGACAGCGGCCGGATCGCGGCGCTGCGCGGCGACCGGATCAGCACGTTCAACCCGGACGGCTCGCCGGTGCACGTCGACGGCAGCCGCCGCTACGACATCCTCACGCCGCACTCCTCCTCGCACCCGGGCACGATGTTCCGCGGGCCGTTCGATCCGGCGATCTCGCCGGACGGCATGCGCATCGCCTACTCCTGGTACGTCACGCAGACCGGCGAGGCCCCGGGCTGCAACCCGTCCACCGGCTGCCAGACGGTCTACGGCCGCCAGGGCACGAACTACGTGTCGCCGGACGGCACGAGCCCGTTCGACCAGCCGGGCTTCAACGAGCAGACCGGCTGGGTCGGTCCCTCGTGGACCAGCGACGGTGGCACGATCCTCTCCGACCCGATCCAGGTCGGGAACCCCGACGCCGTCGTCCACACGCCGGGCGACCAGTACCACGGCATCCGCGGCGCGATGTCGCCGTGGTTCTTCGACCCGAGCGCCACCGGCGGCCTGGCCGACGGCGAGCTCACGCGCGACCGGACGAAGCTCGTCTTCGTCACCGGCCAGGCGCACGAGACGCTGTTCCTCTACCGCGGCAACGGCGGTCATCCCCACGTGCCGGAGAACTGCTACCGGCTCACCGACGGCCAGGGCCGCATCAGCTCGCCCTCCTGGTCGCCGGACGGCACGACGCTCGCCTACGCCGACGACTCCGGCATCAACGTCCTGCCGCTGCCGAGCTTCGCGTCCGACTGCGGCACCCCGACGGCCGAGCACGTGAAGCGGCTCCTCGTCCCGGGCGCGACGAGCCCGGACTGGGGTCCGGCCGACGTGCCCGCCGGTCCGGGCAAGGGCGGCGGTGGCGGGACCGGCGGTGGCGGGGGGACCGGCGGCGGTGGGACCGGCGGGGACGGGACGGCGAAGCCCGACCCGAAGCCCGATACGGCGAAGCCGCCGCGTGGCCCGGCGATCACCGTTCGCGGCTCGCTGCGGCTGTCCTCCGTCCTGCGCAAGGGCGTCGCGCTGCGCGTCAGCGGCCTGCCGGCGGGCAAGCGCACGGCGCTGCAGGTGCGCTACCGCCAGCGCACGATCGCCCGTCGCACGGTGACGGCCGGCCGGAACGGCGTCGTGTCGGCGACGCTGCGGCTGTCCGCCGCCGGCAAGCGGGCCCTGAGGGGCAAGCGCTCGGCGGTCCTCGAGCTGCGGGCCGGCACGATCCGCACCACCGCGAAGGTCCGTCGCTGACGCGCGCCGCCCGTTCCGCGCGCCGGGCGCGGGACGGACGGCGGTGGGGTCTTCCCGTCGCACCGCGCGATGGCCGCCCGCCGGCGCGCGAGACTGCTCCGCGATGGGAGGAGCGGAGCGATGCGGATGATCTCGGCGCTGGACGGCGCCTGGCTGCTGGTGGAGTCGCGCGACACGCCGATGCACGTCGGGGCGCTGCTGGAGCTCACGCTGCCCGAGGACGCGCCGCCGGACTACCTGCGCCGGCAGCTCGCCCGCATGCGCGCCCAGCGGCAGCTCGCGGCGCCGTGGAACCTGCGCCCGGTCGAGGCACCGCTGCTCGGCGCGCGCCTCCCGCTGATGCGCGAGGTCCGCGACGTCGACCTCGACTACCACGTGCGCCACTCCGCGCTCCCGAACCCGGGCAGCCAGCGGGAGCTCGGGATCCTCGTCTCGCGCATCCACGGCAACCCGCTGGACTTCCACCGGCCGCTCTGGGAGGTCCACGTCATCGAGGGCCTCGAGGGCAACCGCTGGGCGATGTACGCGAAGATCCACCACTCGCTGATCGACGGGGTCAGCGGCATGCGCCTCATCCTCAAGGCGCTCTCGACCTCGGCCGACGACCCCGACACGCCGCCGATCTGGACCGTCGGCCCGCGCCGCCGGCGGCGACCGCGGAGCACCGCCGACGACGCCGCGTCCTCCCGGACCGCGCCGACGCCGGCGCGGCGCCCGGGCGCCGCCCTCGCGCGGACGGGCCGTCAGGCCCGCGGCGGCCTGCGGGCGCTGCGCGGGCTGACCGGCGCGGCCGGCGAGCTGACCCGGGCGGCGTTCAGCGACGGGGCGCTCCAGGCGCCCTTCCGTGCGCCGGCCTCGGCGTTGGGCGGCACGATCGGCGGCTCGCGCCGGTTCGCGACCCAGCAGTACGACCTCGAGCAACTGAAGGAGCTCGCGCGCGCCGGGGGCTGCACCGTCAACGACGTCTGCCTGTACCTCTGCGGCACGGCCCTGCGGCGCTACCTCAACGAGCACGCGCAGCTGCCGCGCCGGTCGCTGACGGTCGGCTTCCCCGTCAGCCTGCGCTCGGCCGACGACGACCGCGTCGGTACCGCGATCGGCACGCTCGTCGCGGACCTCGCCACGAACGTCGGCGATCCCCTCGAGCGGCTCGAGGCGATCCGCGCGTCGACGGCCGCCGCGAAGGAGCACCTCCAGGCGATGCCGCCCGAGGCGCTCAGCTCGCAGACGGTCGTCGTCAACGGCCCGTTCATCCTCGGGCTCGTCGCCGGGCTGAAGGGCCGCACCCCGCGGCCGTTCAACATGCTGCTCTCGAACGTCCCGGGACCCGCCGAGCCGCTGTACTTCGCCGGCTCCCGGCTCGACGCGATCTTCCCCGTCTCGCTCGTCTTCCACGGCGCTGCGCTGAACGTCACCTGCATCAGCTACGCCGGCACCATGAACTTCGGCCTGATCGGCGCACGGGACACGCTGCCGCACCTCCAGCGCCTGGCGGTCTACCTCGGCGAGGCGCTGGAGGAGCTCACGGGGATCCTGCTGGGCCAGGGCGCGTCCGCCGGCCGCTGAGGGCCCGGCGGCGGCTCGCCCGTCAGCGGCCGACGCTCGTCGCGGCGGTCGTGGGGGCCTCCGGGACGGCCGCGGCGCGGATGAGGTCCGACGCCTTCTCGGCGACGGCGAGCGTCGGCACGTACGTGTTCGCGCTCGGCACGACGGGCATGACGGACGCGTCGACGACGCGCAGCCCGCGGACGCCGATGACGCGCAGGTCGGCATCGACGACAGCGTCGGGGTCGTCGGCGCGGCCCATCCGGCAGGTGCCGGTCTGGTGGTAGGCGACGCAGCAGTTGCGGCGCACGAACGCCTCCCATCCGGCGTCGTCCTCGATCGGTGCGGGCGGGTTGAACCGTCCGCTGATCGCGTCGCCGAACGCCGGGTGCTCGAACAGCTCCTCGAGCAGCCGGCAGCCCGCGACCATCGTCCGCAGGTCGCGCTCGTCATCGAGCAGCTGGTGGTCGATCGTCGGCGCGCTGAGCGGGTCGGCGTCGGTGATCGTGATCCGCCCCCGCGTCTGCGGCTTGCAGAGCGTGAGCTGCATCGCGACCGCCGCCTTCAGCGGCATCTCGGCCGTGAGCGCGGAGCGCGAGTCCGGCTTCAGCCGGTAGGCGAACGGCAGGAAGTGCAGCTGCAGGTCGGGCCGGTCCAGCGACGGGTCGGTCCGCACGTAGCCCATCGCCTGCACCACGGGCGAGGCGAGCGGGCCGCGGCGGCGCGCGAGCACCTCGAAGACCGCGGCGAGGCCCTTGTGGGGCAGGCGGGTGGAGTTCAGCGACCAGTGACCGCGGATGAACCGGCTGATGCTCACGCCGGTGTGCTCCTGGAGATTCGCCCCGACGCCACGGCGCTCCGCGACGGTCGCCACTCCGGCGCGGTCCAGGACGTCGGCCGGGCCGATGCCGGACTTCAGGAGGAGGTTCGTCGTGGCGACGGTGCCGGCGGAGACGAGCACCTCGCGTCGCGCCGAGACGGTCCGCGTGGTCGTGCCCTGGCGGACCTCGACGCCGGTGGCGCGGCCGTCCTCGACGACGATCCGCGTGACGCGCGCGTCGGTGACGATCGCGAGGTTCGGGCGTCCGACGTGGGGGCGCAGGTACCCGTCGTAGGCGGTGAAGCGCCGGCCGTCGCGCTGCGAGCCCTGCGTCATGCCGAAGCCCTCGGGCGTCGCGCCGTTGAGGTCGACCCGCGGCGCGCCCAGCGCCTCGCCGGCCGCGAGGAACGCGGCCGCGAGGGGATGCGGGTCGGGGATGTCGCTCACCGCCTGGGGGCCGCTCGTGCCCCGGGCCGGCGAGGGGCCCTCGACCCCGTGGTAGCTCTCGCAGCGCACGAAGTACGGCTGGAGGTCGGCCGCCGACCAGGCGCCGTCCTGGTCCACGACGTCGGCCCAGAGGTCGAAGTCGCTCGGCAGGCAGCGGATGTTCACCTGGCCGTTGATGGCGCTGCCGCCGCCGAGGCACTTGCCGGCCGACCACGTGAACCGGCGGCCGCCGATCGTCGGGTCCGGCGGGGTGTCCCAGTTCCAGTCGTAGCGGTCGTTGCCGACGAGCATCCCGACTCCCGCGGGGATCCGGACCTTCAGCCCGTCGGAGGATCCGCCGGCCTCGAGCAGCAGCACGCGGATGGCCGGGTCCTCGCTCAGGCGGCTCGCCAGCACGCAGCCGGCGGGCCCTCCGCCGACGACGACGTAGTCGGGCTGCATCGTGATCGCGTCCTTGAGCTGCACGGCGCTCCTCCTGTTCGCGTGGCCGCTGCGACGGTCGCACCGCGACGACGGGGACCGCTCGAAGTAAGCATACGTTCACGCTCGAGCGGTGGGGGAACGATCTCGGCACGCTCCGGCGGCGGGTGGGCCGGTGACGGCCGCGACGCCGCTGCGGCAGGGGCGGTGCGCCTGGTGCCGCTGGTTGATCGACCCCTCCCCGGGGGCCCAGCGACCCCGGCACGGGGGTCTGCGAACGCGAGAGGATTGCGGCGCGATCGTCGTCGTATGGCGGGTCGCCGCTCGTTTCGCGCCGACCGACCGCGTGAACGATCGTTCATATGCGGTACGGTCGAGCAACCGGGCGTCGGCATGGACGCCGAGCGGGAGGAGCTTGGGGTGAACCTGACGGAGCGAGTCGAGTACTGGGCGCGGTGGCGGGGCGAGGAGCTCGCGCTGCGCACGCCGGACGAGGACGTGACCTGGGGCGCGCTGGGCGAGCGGGTCGCCCGCGTCGCCGGTGGCCTGCGCGAGCGCGGGATCGAGCCCGGCGATCGCGTCGGCATCCTCGCGATGAACAGCGTCGAGTGGTGCGTCCTGGCGCTGGGCGCGATCCACGCCGGCGCGATCGTCGTGCCGCTGAACATCCGGATGGCCGGCCCCGAGCTGCGCCAGATCCTCGAGCACTCGGGGTGCGCGGCCGTCGCCTACGACGGAGCGCTCGCGCCGCTCTTCGCTGCGGCCGAGGTCTCCGGACCCACGACGATCGGGCTCGGCGGCGCCGACGCCGCGGTCCCGTACGCCGACCTCGAGGCCGCGGCGCCGCTCGCGCTCGTCGAGCGCGCGGAGGACGACGCGGCGATCCTCGGCTACACGTCGGGGACGACCGGGCTGCCGAAGGGCGTCGTGCTGACGCACGCGAACCTCGCGGCGCTCGCGCTGCAGACCACGCTCTCCGAGGGCTCGACCCACGACCGCCGGACGCTGCTCTGCATCCCGCTCGCCTTCACCGGCGGGATCGTGAACAACTTCGTCTCGACGGTCCTCGCCGGCGGGATGCTCGTCATCGAGCCGACGTTCGATCCGCCCCGGGCGCTCGAGCTGCTGGAGCGGGAGCGGATCACGACGTGGTTCGCCGTGCCGGTCATGTGGCAGGCCCTGACCGCGCTGCCCGGCTTCGCCGACGCCGACCTCTCGACGCTGCGCAGCGCGATCACCGGCGGCTCGCCGGTCTCGCGCAAGCTCCTGGACACGTACCACGCGAAGGGCGTCGTGATCCGTCAGGCGTACGGCCTGACCGAGGCGACCGGCAGCGTGAGCATGCCCAACCACGAGCAGGCGCTCGCGACGCCGGAGGCCGCCGGCCAGCCGAACGTCCACACGCGGATCCGGATCGTCGACCTCGACGGGAACGACCTGCCGACGGGCGAGATCGGCGAGATCCTCGTCCGCGGCCCGCAGGTCATGGGCCGCTACTGGAACGACGAGGCGGCGACCGCCGAGGGCATCGTCGACGGCTGGCTGCGCACGGGCGACATGGCGCGGCTGGACGGGGACGGCCTGCTCCACATCGCCGATCGCAAGAAGAGCATGTTCATCTCGGGCGGGCTCAACGTCTACCCGGCGGAGATCGAGCGGCTCGTCGACAGCCTCCCGGAGGTCGCCGAGTGCGTCGTCTTCGGCGAGGCGCACGAGCGCTGGGGCGAGGCCTGCGCGATCCTCGTGCGCGGCGTCGAGGGCCCCGTCGACGCCGATGCGATCGTCGCGCACTGCCGCGCGAACCTCGCCGACTACAAGGTGCCGCGCGCCGTCTACCGGACGACCGATCCGCTGCCGCGCGGGATGTCGGGGAAGATCCTGCGCAACGAGGTCCCCGCGGTGCTGGACGGGATCAAGGAGCCGGCGTAGGGCCGGCCGCCGCGAGGGGAGGGCCGGTGGTCGCGTCCCGGTCGACCCCGGCGGCCGCGGCCGGTGGGATCGCCTGCCTGCCGCTGCCCACGCCGCTGCCCGTCGGCGACGTCAACGCGTACCTCGTCGACGGGGATCCGCTCGTCCTCGTCGACTGCGGGCCCGCATGGGTGACGACGCTCGTCGCGCTCGAGGCGGCGCTCGCCGCGGTCGGTCGGGCGGTCGAGGACGTCGGCCTGCTCGTCCTCACGCACCACCACCCCGACCACTTCGGGCTGGCTGCCGAGGTCGTCCGGCGCTCGGGCGCGACCGTCGCGGCGGCGGCGAGCACCGTCGCGCCGCTCGCCGACTGGGAGGCGTGGTCGCGGCGCGCCGACGGCCTCGTCTGCGACGGCATGGTCCGCCACGGCGTTCCGACCGCGGTCGCCGAGGCGCTGCGCGACGCCGGTCCGACGACCCGCCAGTGGGCCTCGTCGGTGCGCGTCGACCGGCCCCTGCGCGACGGCGACGTGCTCGAGCTCGGCGGCCGGCCGCACGTCGTCGCCGAGCGGCCGGGGCACTCGGAGTCCGACCTCCTGCTCGTCGACCACGCGGCGCGGACGGCGATCGGCGGCGACCACCTGCTCGCCGGGATCTCCTCCAACGCGCTCGTCGCGCCGCCGCTGCGGGCCTCCGGGACCGGACGCCCGCGCGCCCTCCTGCAGTACCGACGCTCGCTGCGCGCCACGCGCGCGCTCGAGCTCGACGTCGTGCTGCCGGGCCACGGCCCGCCGGTGACCGGGCTCCGCGCGCTGATCGACGAGCGGCTCGCCGCGCAGGAGCACCGGGCCCGCACGTTCCTCGGGCTGCTGGAGGACGGTCCCGCGTCCGCGCACGACCTGGCCGTCGCGCGCTGGGGCGCGGTCGCGCTGCGCCAGCCGTACGCGACGCTCTCCGAGGTGCTCGGCCACCTCGATCTGCTCGTCGAGGACGGGCGCGCGGTCGAGGACCGCGAAGGCGCGATCGTCCGCTTCGCGCGGCGCTGATCCGGCGGTCGCTGCGCCGCGGAGCTCCGGGCCTCCGGCCCTCCGGCGCGCCGCTGGGAGCGCGGCGCGCCGGTCCGCGGAGGAGGCGCGGGGGCCGGCCCGGAGGATCGCGCCGTCCGGTGCGAGGACCGGACGGCGGACGTGGTGGCCGGGGACGGGCCGTCCCCGGCGCAGGATCAGGAGGCGCGCCGGATCGGCACGCCGCGCAGGCCGCGTGCCTCGCCGCCGAGCCACAGGAGCTCGCCCTCGCCGAGCTCGAACGGCGGGACCGTCCGCAGCAGCTCCTCGAGGGTCGCGCGGAGCATGAGCTTGCCGAGGTGCACGCCGGCGCAGCGGTGCGGGCCCATGCCGAACGCGAGATGGCGGTTGGGCTTGCGGTCGAAGCGGACCTCGTCCGGGCACTCGAAGACGTCGTCGTCGCGGTTGCCCGACGCCCACATGAGCAGCACGCGGTCGCCCTGGTGCAGCGGGCAGCCCCCGAGCTCGGTGTCCTTCGTGACCGTCCGGCCGAGGCCCTGCAGCGGCGAGACCCAGCGCAGCAGCTCGTCGATCGCGGTGTTCGGGATCTCGTCGAGGGCGCGCAGCTCGGCCTGGGCCTCGGGGTGCGTGGCGAGGTACCAGACCGACCCGGCGATCGCCGACGTCGTCGTGTCGACGGCCCCGAAGAGCAGGACCGAGAGGTACTGGACGATCTCCTCGTCCTTCAGCGGGCGGCCGTCGATCTCGCCGTCGAGGAGGAGCTGCAGCAGGTCGTCCTTCGGCGGGGCGGCCCGGCGCGCCTGGACGAGCTTCACGCAGGTGCCGACCATCTCCATGCCGGCCTCGGCGATCCGCGGCGTGTCCTGGCCGCGCAGGCGGGTGACGTCGTCGGTCGCCTTCGTCATCAGCTCGTGGTCCTCCTCGGGGAACCCGAGGAAGCTCAGCGTCGCGCTCGGCGGGATGTGGACGGCGAGGTCCTGCGCCGCGTCCCAGGTCGCGCGCTCGGCCAGCGGCGCGACGACCCGGCGGACGAGCGCGCGGATCTCCGCCTCGCGCTGCATGACCGGGCCGATCGTCAGCGCGGGGTCCATGACCTTGCGGTACTTGCGCTGGTCGGGCGGGTCGACGTCGATCGGGATCATCCCGACCATCGGCAGAGGCGGGATCCCGGCGCCGTCCGTCGAGCTGAAGCGCTCCGTGTCGCGCGCGGCCTCGTCGATGTCCGCGTAGCGCGTGACGAGGTAGTAGCCGCCGTACTTCTCGGAACGGGCGACGGGCTCCTGCTCCCGCATCGCCGCCCAGAGGGCGAACGGGTCGTCGACGAACTCCGATGCGAAGTGGTCGTACTCGGCGGCCAGCCCGGCGCCGTCCTTCTCGGTGACTCCCATGGTTCCCTCCTCGGTCCGCGAACGAACGTTCACGACGCACGGCAGGGGCCCGCGCGTCGGGACGATCCTGCCCGCCGGGAGGGGTCGCCGGGAAGGGCGAGAGGGCGTTCACACCTGGGCTGGGGGCCACGGACCCCCGACCGGGTGCCGGGTCGGACCGGGCGGGGCCGGCTCCGGGGCCGCCCCGGATGCGACGCGCCGTCAGGAGGCGGGGGCGTGGTCCCCGGCGGGCGCCTCGATCGCGGCGAGGCTCATCGCCACGACGAGCTCCACCGCGCGGTCCGCCTGCTCCTCCCGGAGGCCGTGCGGCCAGGTCATGAGGGCGTTCACGAGCGAGATCGCGCAGTGCGTGGAGGCCTCGAGGGTCTCGTCGTCGCGCTCGGGGTAGCAGTCGCGGATCGCGTCGGCCCAGCGGTCGAAGTAGATCCGCGTGCGCCGCATGAAGCGCCGGCGGGTGCTCGGCGAGAGGGCGTTGCTCTGGTTCGCCCAGATGCTCGTGAGCTCGGACTCGCGCACGACGAAGCGCGCGTGCTGGGCGACGATCTCCTCGAGCCGCTCGCGGCCGGTCGTCCCGGTCGGGGCGGTCGCCTCCATCAGGCCGTCGAGCGCCTCGTCGAAGAGCGAGGTGAGGATGTCCTCCTTGCCCTTGAAGTGGCGGTAGATCGCGGGGCCGGTGACGCCGGCGCGCTCGCCGATCTGGTCGACGCTGACGCCCGAGAAGCCCCGCTCGTAGAAGAGGCGCGCCGCGGCGTCGAGGATCTTGCGGTCCCGTGGCACCGGCGCAGGATACTGCGACGCCGGGACGCTCTCGGACGGCCGTCGCGGTGCCGCGCGCGAGCTCATGCGGGGACCTCGGCCGTGAGCCGGCGCTGGTACTCCAGCACCGTTCGCGGCCGGTTGAACGCGATCGCGCCGACGAGCTCCTCGCCGCGCCACGCCTCGGCGGCGTAGGACGGCTTGCCGGGGTCCTCGTGGACGAGCTCGAAGCGGTCGGCGAGCCCGAGGAACCCGACGGACTTGATCTTCACGTCGAACTGGTCGGACCAGAACGACGGCAGCGCGACGTGCGGCTCGCGGTCGTCCGGTCCGGCGAGCAGGTTGCGCGCGGCGAGGTCCCCCATCTCGCGGGCGTTGGACCAGTGCTCGACGATCGCGGGCTCGCCGCCGCCGGCGGGGTGGGGCCAGGCCGCGACGTCGCCCGCGGCCGCGACGACCTCGCTGCCGACCGCGAGGCAGTGCTCGTCGCAGAGCACGGCGCCGCGGTGCAGCACGAGGCCGCTGCCCTCCAGCCACTCGCTGTTCGGGCGCGAGCCGACCGCGACGAGCAGCAGATCGGCCTCCAGCCGGGTCCCGTCCTCGAGGAGGACCGCCTCGACCCGGCCGTCGCCCTCGACGGCGGCCAGCCCGACGCCGAGCCGCAGGTCGACCCCGCGCTCGCGGTGCAGCCCGGCGGCGATCGCGCCGAGCTCGGCACCGATCACCGGCATCGGGTGGGGCGCGACGTCGACGACGGTCACGCGCTCGACCCCGAGGCCGCGGAGCGTCGCCGCCGTCTCGCAGCCGATGAAGCCGGCGCCGACGATCACGACCGCCGCGTCGGGCCGGATCGCGGACCGCAGCGCGCCGCTGTCGTCGAGCGAGCGGATGACGTGGCAGCCGGCCAGGCCCTCGGTCATCGGCAGGCGCGCCGCGCGGCGGCCGCTGGCGATCACGAGCCCGTCGTAGGCGACCTCGGCGTCGTCGTCGAGCGTCACCGTGCCCCGGTCGAGGTCCAGCGAGCGGGCCGCGCGGCCCAGGCGCCAGTCGACGTCGCCGAGGTCGTCGCAGGCGAAGAAGAGCCGCTCGGGCTCCATCGCGCCGGCGAGCACGGCCTTGGAGAGCGGGGGCCGGTCGTAGGGCCGGTGCTCCTCGTCGCCGACGATGGTGAGCTGCCCGGCGAAGCCCGCCCGCCGGAGTCCCGTGGCTGCCCGGTGGCCGGCGAGCCCGGCTCCGACGATCGTGATCCGCTGCACGGCTGCCAGCGTAGCGCCAGGGCACCCGAATGTGAACGTTCGGTCACGGATCGGTGCGCGGCCCGCGCTTCGACCCGTCCGCTCGGACGCTCCAGTCGCGTTCCGGGCGCGGTTGCGATCGACGTGAACGATCGTTAGCATCGTGTCCCATGGCTGGGACGGCGGCGGTGCCGCAGCGGTGGGCGGCGATCGACTTCCGGCGCGAGGTCCGCGACGCGGTCGTCGCGGGACGCCGCGTGCGCTACCTCGACCACGGCGACGGGCCGCCGCTCGTGCTCCTCCACGGCATGGCCTGCTGCTGGGAGTGGTGGCTGGAGGTCGTCCCCGAGCTCGGGCGCCACCACCGCGTGCTGGCGGTCGACCTGCCGGGCTTCGGGCGCTCGGACGCGCTGCCGCCCCCGGCCGAGATGGCCGAGCACGCGACCGTCGTGCTCGGGCTGCTCCAGCAGCTGGGCGTCGCGCCCGCGGTGGTCGCGGGCCACTCGATGGGCGGGCTCGTCGCCCTGGCGATGGCCGCCGCCGCGCCCGAGCGCGTCGCGGCCCTCGTGCTCGTGAACGCCGGCGGCGTGCCGCTGTCCGAGCGCCAGCTCGCGCGGGTGATGACCGTCGTCCGGCACGCGCACCGGGTCCTGTCGCGCCCGGCGGTGCTGCGAGCGATCGCCCGCCGACCGCGGGTGCGCCGCGTGCTCCTGCGCGGCGCCCTCCGGGACCCGGGCGCGATGCGCACCGACCTCGCGCAGATCGTCGTCCCGCTGATGGCCGCCCCCGGGTTCCTCGACGGCGTCGCGGCGGCCGGCCGGGCCGTGCAGCAGGCGCGGCCGGAGGAGCTCGGGTGCCCGATCCACCTCATCTGGGGCGCCCGCGACCCCCTGCTGCCGCTGCGCGCGGCGCGCGAGCTGCAGGAACGCATGCCGGGCGCGGGTCTCGACGTCCTGCCCGACGCCGGGCACAGCCCGATGGTGGAGGCCCCGGCGGCGTTCACGCGCGCGCTCCTGCGGTTCACGGCGGAGCTGCCGCGATGACCGGTCTGGACGGCTGGGGCGTCGACGCGCGGATGAGCGAGCTCGAGGCGACGATGTGGCGGGGCGACAAGCACCCGGTGAACTCGACCCAGGGCGGCGTCCTCGACGTCCTCGCCGGCACGCCGGCGTGGGAGGACGTCGTGCGCCTGCACGAGTCCGCGCTCGCGCGCTACCCGCGGTTCCGCCAGCGCGTCGTGGCGCCGGCGCTGCCCGTCGGTCCCCCGGTCTGGGTCGTCGACGAGCAATTCGACCTGCAGTACCACCTGCGACGGGTCCGGTTGCCGGCGCCGGGCGACCGGCGGCAGCTGCTCGAGCTCACCCAGGCGCTGCAGAACACGCCGCTGGACCGCTCGCGCCCGCCGTGGACCGCGACGTTCATCGAAGGGCTCGAGGGCGGGCGCAGCGCGTACTTCGCCGTCGTCCAGCACTGCCTCATGGACGGCCAGGCGCTCGTCCAGCTGCTGAACGACCTGCACCACCGCCGCCCCGACGGCGTCGCCGCGGGCCGGCCGTCGGTCTCGGCGTCGCGCCGGGACGGGGCGGTCGGCGTCGCGGTGCAGCACGCGCTGAGCGGGGTTCGGAACCTGCCGGAGCGCTCCCGCGCGCTGGCGGGGGACCTCGCCGGGACCGTGGCGGCCGGGCCGCTGCGCGGCGCGCGGTTCGCGCGGTCGCTCGGCCGGGTGCTCGCGCCGCCGCCGGTCCGCTCGACCGCGCTGCTGCGCGGGGCGACCCGGGCGCGCTGGCGCCACCTCGTGCTCGACGTGCCGCTCGACGAGCTGCGCGCCGCGGCCCGGGCGGCGGACGCGAGCGTCAACGACGCCTACGTCGCGGCGATCCTCGGCGGCCTGCGGCGCCACCACGAGCGGCGCTCGGCGGCGATCGACGACATCACCGTGGCGATGCCGGTGTCGGTGCGACGGGAGGGCGAGGCCGGCGGCAACCGGTTCGCCGCGGCGTTCGTGTCCGGCCCGGCCGGCGAGCCGGACCCGGCGCGCCGGATCGCCGAGCTGCGGGCGCAGGTCCGTCGGGCCCGGGCCGAGCCGGCACTGGACGTCTTCAGCCTCGTCCTGCCGCTCGTCAACCGGGCGCCGACCCCCGTCCTCCGGACGCTCTTCACCGCGATGCAGGACCGCGCCGACCTCACGGTCAGCAACGTGCCCGGTCCGCCGGAGCCGGTCCGCTTCGGGGGGCCGGCCGTCGACGAGCTCGTCTTCTTCGGCGCCCTGGCGGGGTCGCCGATCACCACCGTGCTCTGCTCCCACGCCGGGCGGTGCACGATCGGCGTGACCTGCGACGGCGGCGCGTTCCCCGACCTCGCGACGCTCGAGCAGGACCTGCGCGACGGGCTGGCCGAGGTCGTCGCGCTCGGGGCCGCCTGAGCGGCCGCGCGAACGAGAACGATCGCTCACGATGCCGTGCGGCGCGCGCCCGCCGCGACCGCGCAGGCGGGGCTCGGGAACGCGCCGCGACGGGAGGGCGAAACGTTTCCCGCAGCGCCGGTAGCCGCTGCTAGCGTTCGTTCACCGACGCTCGGGAGGGAGAGCTCATGGGTGAGCGCACCGTTCACACGTACTGCCGGATCTGCCTGGCCAACTGCGGACTGGCCGTCACGGTGGACGAGGAGGAGAACCGCGTGCTCGCGGTCGAGCCCGACCGCGAGAACCCCTACACCTGGCGCGACTTCTGCCGCAAGGGCAAGACCGCGCCGGAGGTCGTCGCGCACCCGCGCCGGATCACGCGGCCGATGCGGCGGGTCGGCGACGGCTACGTCGAGGCGACGTACGAGGAGGCGATCGCCGACATCGCCGCGCGGCTGACCCGGATCATCGATCGCGACGGCCCCGACGCCGTGGGCTCCTACCACGGCAACCCGATGGGCTTCTCCTTCGCCACCACGTCGTTCTGGACCGGGCTGCTGGACGCGATCGGCACCGGCAACCGCTTCTGGGTCGGCTCCGTGGACCAGAACAACTGCCACGTCGTCGCGGAGGAGCTCTACGGCAGCGAGCTCGTCGCGCTCGTGCCGGACATCGACGACTGCGACTGCTTCCTCCTGCTGGGGATGGACCCGGCGCACAGCCGGTTCAACTGGCTGGAGAACAACCCCGGCGGCTGGAACCGCGTGCTCGAGCGCCAACGCCAGGGGGCCGACGTCATCCTCGTCGACCCGCGCCGCTCCGACTCCGCGGCGAAGGCCGGCACGCACCTGGCGATCGTGCCCGGCGAGGACTGGGCGTTCCTGCTCGGGGTCATCAAGGTCGTCTTCGAGCGGGGCTGGGAGCGGCCGAGCACGGCGGTCCCGGTCGACGGCCTCGACGTCGTCCGCGCCCTCGCGGCGGAGGCCGACCTCGGGCTGCTCTCGGCGCGTTGCGGCATCGGCGTCGACGAGATCGAGGACGTCGCCCGCCGCTTCGCCACCGCGCGGACCGCGATGTGCGTCGCCCACACCGGCGTGGCCCACAACGAGCACGGCACGATCGGCGAGTGGCTCTGCCAGGTCCTGAACCTCGTCACGGACCGGACCGACCGGCCGGGCGGGCGGCGGTTCGAGCGCGGCTACGTCGACATCGGCCTCGTCATGAAGCTCTTCGCGCCGGCCGGCGAGCACCGCACGCGGCTGCGCGACCAGCCGCCGATCGTCGGCTTCCACGCGCTCGCGGAGCTGCCCGACGAGATCACGACCCCGGGTCCGGGTCAGATTCGGGCGATGCTCGTCGCCTTCGGCAACCCGGTCGTCTCGGGGCCGGACGGCGCCGCGCTCGACGCCGCGCTGGCGGACCTCGACCTGCTCGTCGCCGTCGACCTCGTCCAGCGGGAGAGCCACCGCCACGCCGACTGGCTCATCCCCGGCACCCACTGGCTGGAGCGCGAGGAGCTCAGCCCGCTGCTCGGGGGGCTGCAGGAGCGGCCCTACGCGCACTTCGCCCAGCGGGCGGTCCGCCCGCCCGAGGGGGTGATGGAGGAGTGGGAGTTCTTCACGGAGCTCGCGCTGGCGATGAACCGCAACCTCTTCGGCAAGCCGGGCGTGAACCGGTTCGTCCGCGCGAGCCGGTGGCTGGCGCGCCGCACCGGGCGCCCGGGGCTGGCGATGAATCCCGAGTGGCTCCAGCGCCTGCTCGTCCTGCTCGGCCGGCGGCTGCGGTGGAGCGACATCCTGGCCCGTCCGCACGGGTACCTCTACGGCGAGCCGCGCTACGGCGACCTCGCCGGGGCGATCGGGCATCCCGACGGTCGCGTTCGCGTGGCCCCGCCGCGGCTCGTCGCCGCCACGCGCGACGCGCTCGCGCAGTCGCCGGCGACCGACGGCGCCTTCCCGCTGCTCATGATCAACCGCCGCACGCGCGAGGCAATGAACTCGTGGCTCAACGAGTCCCCGGGCCTCTTCCGCCACGCGCGCGAGAACGTGCTCGAGATCCACCCCGACGACGCGCGCGCCGCGGGGATCGCCGACGGCGAGCTCGTGCACGTGGAGTCCGCGGTCGGGCGCATCGAGATCCGCGCCGAGGTCGGCGAGGGGATGCGCCGGGGCGTCGTCTGCGCGCCGCACGGCTGGGGTGGGCGGGTCTTCGACCCCGTCGGCGGGACCGGCGCGGAGGCCTTCGGCGCCAACCGGAACCTGCTCGTCGACAACCGGCTGCTGGACACGTTCTCCCAGACCCCGCGGATGAACTCGGTCCGGGTCCGCGTGGCCCCGCGCGGTGCCGCCGCGCCCGCCTCCGCGGCGGCCGCGGCGATCGCCGCAGATTGATTAGCGAACGTTCACTAACAGGTGGTAGCATCGCTCCCATGCAGCGCAAGGTGCAAGTCGACGTCGCCCGTCGCTTCTTCCAGTACCTCGAGGGACGCACGACCGACTACGCGCGGGCCGAGATGCCGATCCCGGCCTACACGTACTTCGACGAGAAGTACGCGATGCGCGAGCGGAACCTCATCTTCAAGCGTCGCCCGATCGTCGTCGCCCACAGCTCCGAGGTGCGCGAGCCCGGCGACTACGTGACGAGCGACATCGTCGGCTCGCCGGTCCTCGTCGTCCGGCAGGAGGACGGCCGGGTCAAGGCGTTCTCCAACGTCTGCCGGCACCGCGGTGCGAAGGTCGTCACCGAGGAGGGCGGGTGCGGCGCGACGCGCTTCAAGTGTCCGTACCACGCGTGGTCCTACAACCCGGATGGCTCGCTGCGCGGGATCCCGTTCGAGGAGGGCTTCGACAACATCGACCGCGACGAGTACGGGCTCACCGAGCTGCCGTGCGACGAGCGTCACGGCCTGATCTGGGCGATCGCCACGCCGGGCGAGGAGCTCGACATCGAGGGGCAGCTCGGCGAGGAGATGGACCTCGACCTCCAGGCCTTCGAGCTGGACCAGTACAAGCTCGTGCGCAAGGCCGTCTTCGACGAGCCGATGAACTGGAAGGTCGCCGCCGACGGGTTCCTGGACCCGTACCACCTGCAGTTCGTGCACCCCAAGACCGTGGGGCCGTTCTTCAACACGAACGTCTACACGCTCGACGTGCTGGGCCCGGACGTCGCGCGGCTCGTCGTCTCGCGCAAGAGCATCCACGACGTGCGCGACCAGGACCCGGAGGAGGTCGAGATCCTCCCGCACATCATCTCGAACTACATCCTGCTGCCGAACACGTTCGTCGCGGTCGAGCCGAAGCACTTCGAGGTCTGGACGATCTCCCCCCACCCGAGCGAGGCGGGGCGATGCAAGATCACGCTGCGCTTCCTCCTGCGCAACGAGCCGCAGAACGAGGAGGAGGAGCGGTACCTCGAGAAGAACTGGAAGCTCCTCCTCATGACCGTGAAGGACGAGGACTGGGTCGTGGGGCGGACGCTCCAGGAGGGGCTCGGCCACGGACTCGTCGAGGAGACGATCTGCGGCCGCAACGAGGCGCCGATCCAGTTCCTCCACGGCAACCTCGCGGCGGCGATGAACGGCGGGGAGGGCGCGATGGAGGACGCCGACGCCCCCTACCCCCGGACGTACGGCAACCTCGTCGGCGACCTCGCCTGACCGACGCGGCGAGCCGCGCGCGCCATGCCCGAGCACCTGCAGGTCAGCCACCCGGCGGACGGCGTCGCCCTCGTCGTCCTGGACCGCCCGGAGAAGCTCAACGCCGTCACGATGGCGATGCAGGAGGACCTCGACGACCTGCTGGCGGGGTTCGAGGCCGACCCCGACGTCCGTGCCGTGGTCCTGGCCGGGGCCGGTGAACGAGGATTCACCGCCGGCTACGACGTCGCCGAGATGGCCCCCTGGGGGCTCGAGGAGCTGCACGCCTCGATCGTCCGCCGCGAGCGGTGGCTCTGGCGCGCGGCCACGACGCCGCTCCCGGTCCTCGCCGCGCTGCACGGGGTCGTGTACGGGGTCGGGGCGATCATGGCCACCGGGGCCGACATCCGGATCGCCGCGCCCGACGTCCGCTTCCGCTTCACCGCGGGTCCGCACGGCGGCGCGAACGCCACGTGGTCGCTGCCGACGCTCGTCGGCCGTGGCCTGGCGAGCGACCTGCTCATGACCTCGCGCCCGGTCGACGCCGACGAGGCGCTGCGGATCGGGCTCGTCAGCCGGGTCGTGCCGCGCGAGGAGCTCGTCGACCACGTGGTGGAGGCCGCGGCGACCATCGCGACCCACCCGCCCGCCGCCATGGCGGCGATCAAGCGGCTGCTGCGCGAGCACGAGGGCCGGGGCGTCGAGGAGCGGTTCCTCGTCGAGAACATGCTCATGCGCACCGACCTGGCGCCACGTCCGGTCGGCGAGCTCTACGGCGGTTTCCTTGCGGAGCGGGCCGGTCGGGGCTGACGGACGCCCGGGCTCGGCCCTCCGGCCCATCCGGCGGCGCGCCGCTCACGCAGGCGGCAGGTCCCGGAACGCCGGCGGGCGCCGCTCGCGGAACGCCGAGAGCGCCTCGAGCCACTCCGGGTCGTCGGAGCGCCGCTGCTGCGCGGCGGCCTCGGCGTCGAGCTGGCCGCGCAACGGCTCCAGCCACGGGCGGTTCAGCAGCGCCTTGATCGCGGCCTGCGCCGCGGCGGGCCCGTCGGCCAGGCCTGTCGCCAGCTCGAGCGCGGCGGCTCGCGGGTCGTCGTCCAGGCGGTCCACGAGCCCCCAGTCGGCGGCTTCCTCGCCGGTGACCGGCCGGCCGAGCAGCGCCATGTCGGCAGCGCGCCCGACGCCCGCCCGGGCCGTGACGAGCAGCGACGCGCCGCCGTCCGGCACGAGTCCGACGTTGCGGAAGGCCAGGACGAAGCGGGCGTCCGGCGCCGCGACGACGAGGTCGCACGCCAGGGCGTAGGAGCACCCGATCCCGGCCGCGGGACCGGCGACCGCGGCGACGACCGGCTGGGGCATCTCGCGCAGCAGGAGCGTCACCGGGTGGAAGGCCTCGCGCAGCGACCACGACAGGTCGGGCCGCCCGGAGGGGCGCCGCGGCGTCTCCTCCGCGAGCGGCGCGCGCAGATCGGCGCCCGAGCAGAAGGCGCCGCCGGCCCCGGACAGGACCACCGCGCGTGTGAGAGGGTCGGCGGCGACGGCGCGCAGGGGCCCCAGCAGCTCCCGGACCGCGTCGAGCGTGAGGGCGTTGCGCGACGCCGGCCGGTCCAGCTCGATCGCGGCGACCCCGTCGTGGGAGTCCAGCCGGACGCTCTCGTGCTCCATACCGGGCAGCCTAGCGAGATCGTGAACGATCGTTCAAGCCGTTGTTGGCGGGGGCAAACGCCGCTGTTACGGGGCTCGGCGCAGATTCAGGTAGTCATCGTTCACTCCTACTGGTAGTGTCACGCCAGGGGAGACGGAGCCCGCGTCGTCATGCCGCCGCAGCGATCGGATCGCGGCGCGCGCCCACGGCGGGGGGACCGGTGCACGAGGAGTGATCCAGCATGGTGGTGAGTGACGACGTGAGGCCCGCCGACGTCCAGGGCGGCGGCGAGGCCAGCCGGTTGGCGGCCGAGCTCCGCGACGCCCTGAGCGAGGTCGTCGCGACCGATCGGGCCGCGATCGGCCGGCTCCGCTACGCCCGCACGAGCGTGCGCTTCAGCGTCCTCTGCGAGCGGTCCGGCACCGCCGGCGTGCTGCTGCGCCTGGACCGCGAGCGGCCCGAGGTCGCCGCGGCGGGCAGCGATGGCCCAGCGGAGATCCAGATCGGGCTCACGCCCGAGCAGGCGCGGCACTTCGTGGCGGGTGGCCTGCACCTGCCGACCGCCCTCGAGCGCGATGCGGTGCAGACGTCCGGGCCGCTGCGCAAGTACCTCGAGATCGACCCGATCCTCCGCGGGGCCCTCGCCGACCGCGCCGGTCGCGACGCCCGACCCGGCGACCCCGGCGCGGCGCCGGGCGCCGAGCGCCGCACCCTGCCGCCGGAGCTCCTGGCGATCGAGACGCGCGACCTGCACAAGAGCTTCGGTCGCCGGTCGATCCTGCGGGGCGTGAACCTCGCCGTCCCGGAGGGCGTCATCTCGATCGTGCTCGGCCCGTCGGGCACCGGCAAGAGCGTCCTGCTGAACCACGTCATCGGGCTCATGCGCCCCGAGCGCGGCGACGTCGCGGTGCGGGGCCGGTCGCTGCGGCACATGAGCCGGTCCGAGCTGCTCGGCCTGCGGCTCGAGGTCGGCGTGATGTTCCAGGACGGCGCGCTCTTCAGCGCGATGAACGTCTACGACAACGTCGCCTTCCCGCTGCGGCAGCATGCCCCATTCGGTGCGGTCGATCGGACCGCCCAGCTTCGACAGCATGTCGTTGTAGGCCCACTGCCCGGCCGCCATGCGGTTGGCGAGCGGGTTGCCTGAAACGATCGTGAGACCCGGGTAGGTT
>JALRCL010000033.1 GCA_023268575.1 Patulibacter sp. | reverse complement strand
CCGACGACGATCCGCTGCGGGACCCCGCCGGGTCGGGGGTCGCTGCGGCGGCGGCGCGGCGTCGCCCACGCGGCGACCGCCTGCAGCAGCCCGCCGACGACGACGAACGAGCCGGCCGCGGCGCCGCGCAGCAGCTCGCCGAGGACCGGCCCGGCGCCGGGTGCGTCCGGCAGGGCGATCTCGAGCTCGACGACCTGCCCCTCGTACCGGCGCGCCGTCTGCCCGAGGGCCGAGATCACGTGGACCGCCGCCGGGTTGTCGGCGAGCACCGACGCGGTCAGCGTGTGCAGGCCCTCCTCGCGCGCCCGGTCGGCCAGCGCGTCGAGCAGCAGGCGGCCGATCCCCCGCCCCTGGGCGTCGTCGCGGATCGTGATCGCGAGCTCCGCCCGGTTGCCGTCGGGCTCGCGGATGAAGCGCGCGACGCCGAGCCCCTGCCCGTCGACCGGATCGACGGCGACGATCGCCTCGTGGTCGTGGTGGTCGATGTCGACGAGGTAGTCGAGCATCCGCGACGGCAGTCGCGGCATCGGCGCGAAGAACCGTCGGTAGCGCGACTCGTCGCTGAGCCGCGCGAACCCGTCCGCCAGCGCCTCGCGGTCGTCGGGCGTCAGGGCGCGGATCTCGACGGGGTGGCCGTCGGGCAGCCGCACCGTCCGGGGGAGCACGTCGCTCACCGCTCCCTTCTACCAGCGGATGGTGCGACGAGCGGCCGGCCGCCGTCCGGAGCGGCCCGACGCTCAGCCGCGGGCGTGCGCGATCCGGGCGGCGGCGCGGTCGCTGGTGCGCAGGCGCGCCGCGGACACCGCGAGCAGGAGCGCGAGCTGATCCTGGTGCCGCGTGAGCGACCGGTCGAGCTCCCCGGCGATCAGGCGCAGCCGGTGATCGACGGAATTCGGGTGCAGGTGGAGCGCCCGGGCCGTCCCCTGACGGGAGAAGTCGCAGTCGACGTAGGCGACGAGCGTCTGGGCCAGCGAACCGCCCCGAGCGGCGTCGCGCCGACGGAGCGGCTCGAGGACGCTGTCCTCGAACGTCCGCGCGATGTCGGGTCGGCCGAGCAGGAGCAGATCGATCGCGTGGTGCGAGAGATCGACCGGACCGGTGTGGCCCTCGGCGGTCAGGGCCTCGAGGAGGAGGCCCGTGCGGCGCAGCCAGTCTCCGAGGCACCGCAGCGGAGCCGCTGGACCGAGCGCGTAGGTCGCCGCGACGGGGACGAGGGACGCGATGGCTCGGTCGTCTGCTTCGGCGGGTGCCAGCCCGACGACCCGACCCTCGTGAACCGTCGCGGCGAGCCCGGCGCTCCGCAGGTCCATCGCCAGGCGGTGGGGCGGCGCCCCGTCCGCGATCGGCACGACCACGAGCGTCCGCCGCGCCTCGTCGAGCCCGAGGCCCGCGCCAGCGCACGCCGCGAGCGTCGCCTGCGCCGGTGCATCCCGGTCGAGGAGCGTCTGGAGCAGTCGGGTGGTGCCTGGGCGCCCCTCCGCCAGGTGGGCGATCGCGAGCTGGACCGCTTCGATGTAGAGCACGAGGCGCCCCGGGCCTGCGGCGAGGACCGAGGATTCGTCGTCGCGGGCGACATCGAGGACGGCGCGCCACACGGCCTGCGCGGTCTCGCGCGCGGCTGCGGCGACCTCCGGCGGGGAAGCGCCCGCGCGCAGCTGCGCGATCGTCTGCCGGCTCGCGCCGACGAGGTCTCGCTCGCGCGAAGGGGACTCGTTCAGCAGGAGCGCCAGAACCTCGTCGACGTCTCCGCGCACCCACGTTCGGAGCTCCTCGGCGTGCGACGCGAAGCTCTCGTGTCGGGCCGCGCGCTGGATCTCGATCCGTGCCTCGAGCTCGGAGCGATCGATTCGGCCGACGATCGCGGCGAGGCGCAACGACGTCGTCGGCGGTGGCGGTCCGGGGGCGATCGGGGTGACGTCACGCGCAAACAGGAGGAGGTCCAGGACGACCCTGTCGCGCGGGCTGCCGAGATCGAGGCCGAGCAGCATGCCGATCCGCCGCACGCGGTGGCGGGCGCTCTCGCGGTGGAGACGCAGCCCCGCGGCCAGCGCGGAGACGCTTCCGTCTGCGTCGACGAACGCCCGCGCGGTCGCAAGGGGGTCCCACGCCGCGGTCGTCCGTGCGAGGGCCCGCAGCTCGCCCGCGAGGACTGCGCCGATGTCCGGGCTGGAGAGCAGCAGGCGCTCCGGTGCGTGGTCGAGATCCGTGAGCGTCCCGCGACGTCCGGAGCGCTCGGCCGCTGTCGCGACCTCCTCCAGCCGGCGGCGGCGGTCGGCGAAGGACCCGGCCCTCGGCGCCGCCTCGACGACGACCGTCGTTCCGGGAAGCACGGGCGCCTCGCGGCCGGCTGGGACCCGTCCGACGACGTGGTCGCTCGTCGTCGCCGCGACGTAGCCCGCCTCCCGGAGGGCCGTCGCGACGGCCGCGTGCTCGCGGGGGTCCCTCCGGGGACGGCGGGCCACCACGAGCCGCTCGGATCCGGGCCCCGTCACCGAGGGCGGCAGCGCGTCCTGCTCCAGGCGGAGCGCTGCCCGCGCGGCGCGCTCGGCGGCGACGCTTCGCGGATCCTGCAGCGCGGCGGACTCCGCATGGATGCGCTCCACGAGCGCCGACGAGTCCAGGCCTTCCGTGATCGTCGTCAGCAACACGCGCAGCTGGTCGGGAGAGGCATGTCGCGCGACCTGCTCCCAGAGCCCTTCGGCGGCGGAGGCGAAGAGCACCGCCACGTCGTCGATGACGAGGGCCCAGGCGGCCATGACCTCGGCGAACCCGCGGGCGATCTCGCCTGCCTCCCCGTCGGTCAGCGGGCGCGCCTCGAGCAGGGCGACGAGCACGCGTTCGGTGGCGTTGCGCAGCGCGTCGTGCAACGGGCCGTCTCGGACGTCCGGTGGGAGCGCGGCCACCGCCGGGACGCGCGGCGTGGCCCGGTCGAGCTGACGGGTCGTCAACGCCGGGAGGTCGATCCGCCGCCGGAGCTCACGGGGATCCGCGGTCGTGCTCGACGGTTCTCGGACGGCCGGCTCCGGGGCGTCGAGCGTGGTCACGATCGATGCTCCTTCGACGGTGGCGCGCCGCCGTCGAGTCGAGGGAGCGCGCTCGGCGTGCGCTCCGCTGGCGCCGTCGTTGTCCGCCCGCGTGCCCGCCACGTCGAACCATCAACGATAGGCCCGCGCTCCGGACGGCGGTTTGTGTCCCGTCACAAGACGGGCGTGCTCAGGTGGTGACGCTGGCGGACCCCCCGCCTGGTCTCTCGGGGCGCCGGCTGCTTCGCGCTGCCCCGAACGACGCCGCACGCCGCTCAGCTCGCCGCGCAGACCCGGTACCGGCGCACGTCGGTGACGCGCACGAGGCGGCCGCGGCGGTCGCGGGCCTTCAGGGTGGCGGTGGTGCGCACGACGACGGTGCGCCCGGCGCGGCGGCGCAGGTCGACGGTCGCGACCTTGCGGCCCTGCGCGGCGCGGGTG
>JALRCL010000025.1 GCA_023268575.1 Patulibacter sp. | reverse complement strand
AAGACCGAGGCCCCGAAGGCGACCGCGCCGAAGACCGAGGCCCCGAAGACCGAGGCCCCGAAGGCGACCGCGCCGAAGACCGAGGCGCCCAAGACGCAGGCCCCGAAGGCCAGCGGTCGCAAGTCGCGCGGCCCGGCGCTGCCGAAGGTCGATGCGGACCTCGTCCGCTCCCAGATCGCCAACGCGGTCGACCTCGTCCGCAAGGCGCGCAAGCGCATCGGCAAGTAGCCCGGCCGCGGCCGCACCGCTCGCGCGGACAGCCGGCTGCCTCCCTGATCACGGGGCCCCGCTCGGGGCCCCGTGCTCGTTCCGGCCGAGGAGATCGGTGCACCGCCGGGCCGTGCACGAGGCGTCCGCACGAGCCGCGCGGAGAGGGACGCGCGCCACGTCTCGAAGGACGCGAGCGGAGCCCCGCTGCGACGGTGAAGGGACGCGAGCACGACACCGCTGCGACGTTCGAAGAACGCGGGACGAGCACCGCTGCCACGCTTGGCGCGAGCGGAGCACCGCTGCCGCGTGCGAAGGCCCTGGGAGCGCCGCGCGCGGAGGCGATCAGCGGGCGCGGAGCCCACGCGCAAGGCGGGCAGGCCAGGTGCGGGGCACCCCACGTGCGGGGCACGCCACGTGCGGGGCACGCGACGGACGCGCGATCAGCCCACGCCGCGGGTGCGCATCCGGCGGCGGGTGGCGCGGTCGCGCATCCGCCGCACCGCGCGGAGCTCGTCGCGCACGTCGGTCGGGGCGAGGGCCTCGCCCGTGCGCCGCTCCGCGACGCCCTCGACGAGGTCGACCGTCACCGGCTCGAGCTGCCGGACGGGCAGCTCCGTCTCGCGGACGGTCCCATCGGCCAGGCGCTCGACCCGCCGCGCACCGGCATCGGGGCGGGAGGCGACGGCCTCCTCGAGCTGGCCGTCGACGAACAGCAGGCCGCAGTAGTCGTCGGCGTTCCAGCCGTCGGGCAGGCGACCGGCGGCGATCGCCGCTCGCTGGACCTCGCCGCGCTCGGGGACCTGCCGGGCGTGCACGCTGAAGGAGCCCTCGAGGAGCCCGAGGCCGTCGATCGGCTCCGGCGACCCGGTCGAGGACGACACGCCGCCCTGGAACCAGCACATCGCCCCGGCGGAGAGTCCCGCGAGGACGGTCCCGCGCCGGTGCGCCTCGAGCAGGAGGTCGGCCACGCCGTGCGCCCGCCAGAGCGCCAGCAGGTTGCGCATCGAGCCGCCGCCGACGTACACGATGTCCTGGCCGAGGATCAGCGCCTCGAGCGTCTCCTCGAGCTCGTCGAGATGGAAGAGCGACAGCACCCGCGGGCGGCAGGGCAGCGTGCCGAACAGCCGTGAGAACCGTTCGACCTGCTCCTTCGGGTCCCCGCTGGCCGTCGGCAGGAACAGCACCCGGGGACGGTGCACGGGCGCGAGCGCCAGGACGTACGCGTCCAGCGCGGTGCGGCCCGGCTCCATCGTGAAGCCGCCGCCGCCCATGCAGAAGACCGGGGCGCCGCTCACGCGGCCACTGCCGTCTCGACCCCGGCGTCGCCGGCCAGAGGGGTACCGGCTGCCCCGCCCGCGCCGGCGTCCGCATCCTCGGCGAGCGCGAGCGCCGGAGCGGCCGCCGGCGCCGAACCGGCGGCCGTCAGCCCCTCCGCGGGCGGCGCGGCGCTCGCGCGATCGTCCGCCCCGAGGTACCGGGCGGTGAGCCGGTGCTCGTGCGCGTTGCCGTCCTCCCCCACGCGGACCGCGTAGGCGGTGGCGTCGCGCCGCGAGGTGACGACCTCCTGCAGCTCGGTGCCCTCAAACACGAGGGCCGCGCCGTCCTCGACGCCGTAGCCCGGTCGCAGGCCGCCGGCGACCATCTCGCGGAACGCGGCGCGCCGCTCCGGCTCGCCGTCGTAGTGCACGCAGTTGCTGTGGGGCAGCATCCCGAGGCCGCGCACCCGCTCGCTCGGTCCGTGGAACGCGGTCACCGCGTCGGAGAACCAGCAGAGCGAGCCGGCGGAGAGCCCGCAGAGCAGGACGCCGCGCTCCCAGGCGCGACGCAGCGTCCGGTCCAGACCGTGCGCGCGCCAGGTGCCGAGGAGGCTCAGCAACGAGCCGCCGCCGACGTAGATGACGTCCTGGGAGAGGAGGTGCTCCTCGATGTTGCCCTCGACCGCGCCGGCGCTGCGATCGCGACGGAACAGCGAGACGTGGGACGGGTCGGCGCGCCCCGCGCCGAAGCGGCGGTAGAAGCGCACCACGTAGTGGTCGGCGTCGCCGGAGGCCGTCGGCAGGAAGCAGATCCTCGGCTGCTCCGCGCCGCTGAGCTCCAGCACGAAATCGTCCATCAGGGGGTTCTTGGGCTCCATCGAGAACCCGCCCCCGCCGAGGGCGACGATGCGTGGGGGTCGATCGGTCACAGTGCGAGCATGGCGCCCGCCCGTGGGTCGCGTGGCCTCCGGTTGGAGCAAGATCGCGTCGCCCCCGTTCGCCCCCAGGGCGATCGTTGAGCGCTCCTTGATCCGGCGCTCGCCCCGCCCGACGCTCCTGCACCTGGCGGGGTTCCGCCGCGCCGAGCGGCCGCGGACCGCGGACCGCGGACGGACCGCACCGCTGCCCGGGGCCCTGCCGGCCGCGCGAGCCCCGTCGAGGCGGGTGGCGGCGCCACGGCCCGACCCGTCGGCGGGGGGCTCAGGCGCTGCCGCGGTCCCGCTTGGCCAGTCGGCGCTGGATCAGCACGTTGACGAGCATCAGCAGCAGGACCGTGAGCAGCAGGATCGTCGAGAGGACGTTCACCGTCGGCGGCACGCCCTGGCGGGCCGCGCCGAAGATGTAGAGCGGCAGCGTCGTCGTCTGGCCGTTGTTGAAGCTCGTCACCGCGTAGTCGTCGATCGACAGGGCGAACGCGAGCACCGCGGCCGACAGGACGCCCGGCAGGATCATCGGCAGCGTCACGCGCAGGAAGGTCGTGACCTCCCCCGCTCCGAGGTCGCGCGAGGCCTCCTCGATGTGCGGATCCATCCCCTGCAGCCGCGACCGGACCGTCACGACGACGTAGGAGATCGAGAACATGATGTGCGCGATGAGGATCGTGCCGTAGCCGGTGTTGATCCCGATCACGAGGAACATCGCCAGCAGCGACGCGCCCATGACGACCTCGGGGGTCGCCATCGGGAGGAAGACGAAGAGCTCCGTCGCCGTCTTGCCGCGGAACCGGTACCGCCCGAGCGCGAGCGCGAGGAACGTCCCGAGGGTCGTCGCGCCGATCGTCGAGAGGACGGCGATCGTCAGCGAGTTCTTCAGCGCGTTCGTGAGGTCGCCGTTGTCGAACGCGTCGCCCCAGTGCTTCAGCGTGAAGCCCTGCCAGTCGACGTTGAAGCGCCCCTGGTTGTCGTTGAAGCCGAAGACGACCATGAACGCGATCGGCGCCAGCAGGAAGAGGACCGCCAGGGTCGACCAGAGGCCGAGCGCCCACGCGCGCGCCGCGCCGGGCTCGCGCGGGCCCTTCGCCGGCGGTGCGGGCTCGGCGGCCGAGGTCACGCTGTTCGTCGCGGTCGCCACGTCAGCTCGCCGCCTCGGTCAGGGTCTTCGTCCCGAGCAGTCGCCCGAAGATAGCGATGAGGATGAGGATCGCGCCCATCAGCAGGAACGAGAGCGCCGCCGCGGTCGGGTAGTCGAGCACCGTGAGGAACTTCGACTGCACGACGTTGCCGATCATGAGGTTGTTCGGGCTGCCGAGGATCGCCGCGTTGATGAAGTCGCCGGTCGCGGGGATGAAGACGAGCAGCGAGCCGGCGAACACGCCCGGCAGCGCGAGCGGCAGCGTCACCTTGCGGAACGCCGTCAAGCGGCTGGCGTGCAGGTCGGTCGCCGCTTCGATGAGCCGCCGGTCGATCCGCTCGAGGGCCGCGTAGAGCGGCAGCACCATGAACGGCAGGAAGTTGTAGGAGATGCCGAGGATGACGGCGCCCGCGGTGGCGTCGAGCCGGCCGTCGGCACCGAGGATCCCGATGCTTCGCAGCGCGTCCACGAGCGGGCCCGAGTCGTTGATCATGAGCTTCCAGGACGCCGTGCGCATGACCTGCGACACGAAGAACGGCATGACGACCATGAGCAGCCAGAACGGCCGCCAGCGACCGGCCTTGTAGGCGATGAAGTACGCCAGCGGGAAGGCGATGATCAGGTCGATGATCGTCGCGGCGCCCGCGTAGAGGACCGAGCGCACGAACTGGTCGCCGTAGGTGGAGATCGCGTCGCCGTAGACCGAGAACGACCACGTGAGGTCGTAGCCGATCTCCGAGTTGCCGGTCATGAGCGAGACCGACAGCTGGTTGATCAGCGGGATCGCGAAGAAGAGCAGCAGCCAGGCCAGCGCGGGACCGGCGAGCCACCAGGGCAGGAGTCGCTGACGCCAGGTCATCTCAGGCCCCCGTGACCTCGGCCATGCGCTCGTACATCGCCTGTTCCTCGGCGACGGTCAGCGACGGGTACGAGTAGAGCTTCTTGCGGACGTCGTCGGGCGGGAAGATCAGCTCGTTCTCGGCGATCTCGGGATCGCTCTTCTCGAGGATCGGACGGATCCCGTCGACGGGGCTGAGGTAGTTGATGTAGGCGCAGAGCTTCGCCGCGACCTCGGGCTCGTAGAGGAAGTTCATCATCGTCTCGGCCGCGTACGGGTGCTCGACCTTCGCCGGCTCCATGAGGTTGTCGGTGAAGAGCATCGACCCCTCCTCCGCGTAGACGAAGCGGACGTCCGGGTTGTCGCTCTGCAGCTGGACCATGTCGCCGGAGTAGACGAGCGAGATCGCGACGTTCCCCTTCGTGAGGTCGGTCGTGTAGTCGTTGCCGGTGAACTTGCGGAACTGGCCCTTGTCGCGCTGCTCACCGATCGCGTCGATCGCCTCGAGCACGTCGTCGAGCTTCGCCTCGGTCGGGTTCTTGCCCTGCATGAGCAGGACGGCGCCGGCCGAGTCGTAGGCCTCGGTCAGCATCGTGACCCGGCCCTTCCACTCGGGGTTGAAGAACTCCTTGAGGCTCTTCAGCTCCCGCCCGGTCTCCTTGATGTTGTAGCCGAGCCCGACGGCGCCGGACTGGTAGGGCAGCGTGTAGGAGCGGTCCTCGTCGTAGGGGATCGAGCGCAGGTTCTCGACGAGGTGCTTCTCGTTCGGGACGTTCCGCTTGTCGATCGGCGACGCGTAGCCGGCACGGACCCACTTCGCGGCCATGTAGTCGGTCAGCACGACGATGTCGCGCCCGATCGGGCGACCCGCCTCGAGCTGCCGGCGGACCTTGCCGAAGAACTCGTTGTTGTCGTTGATCTCCTCGACGTAGCGGCAGCTGCCGCCGAACCGGCGATCGAAGTCCTTGATCACCGACGCGTCCATGTAGAGCGGCCAGTTCGCGAACGTCCAGCGCCCGATCCGCTCCTTGGGATGGTCGACCGCCGCCGCCTCGCGGGCCAACTCCTCGGGCGAGATCGTCGCCGTCCCGGAGATGCCGCAGGCCGACAGCGCCCCCGCCATGCCCGACGCGAGGAACGCCGCGGCCGCGCCACGGCCGAGGAAGCGGCGCCGCGAGTGGCGCTGCTCGAGGAACGAGCGCTCGAGCGCCCGCTCCAGCCGGGCGCGGTCCTCACGCACCGGGCTCGCCCTCCACGACGAAGGTCTGGTCCTCGTCCCAGAGCAGGACGACGGGCTCGCCGGCGCCGAACGAGCCCTGTGCGCGGCCCTCGACGTTCGGCACCATGACGGTCAGGTCCTGCCCTCCGTCGGTGGTGACGGTGTAGTGCAGCGACACGCCGAGGAACTGGCTGACCGCGACGGTGCCCGACAGGGCGTTCTCGCCCGGCTCGGCCGTCGTGCCCGCCGGTCGCAGCCGGACCTTCTCGGGACGGACGCCCACGCGGACCGGTCCGGACGCGAGGTCCCCGATCCGGTGCGTCAACACCCGCAGGCCGGTCCCACCGCCCGTCGTGACGCGCGTGTGCTCGCCGTCGCGCTCCCCGAGGGTCACGTCCAGGAGGTTCGACGTGCCGAGGAAGTTCGCCACGAACGACGTCTCGGGCCGCTCGTAGAGGTCCTCCGCCGAGCCCTGCTGCTCGATCCGGCCCTTGTTCATCACCGCGATCGTGTCGGCCATGCTCATGGCCTCCTCCTGATCGTGGGTGACGTGGACGAAGGTGATGCCGACCTCCTGCTGGATCCGCTTGAGCTCGACCTGCAGCTGGCGGCGCAGGCGCAGGTCCAGCGCGCCGAGCGGCTCGTCGAGCAGGAGGGCGCGGGGGCGGTTGACGAGGGCGCGCGCGAGCGCCGCCCGCTGCTGCTGGCCTCCGGAGAGCTGGCTCGGCTTGCGGGCGGCGAGGTGCGAGAGCTGCACCTGCTCGAGGACCTCGCCGACGCGGCGCTGGACCTCGCGCTTGT
>JALRCL010000014.1 GCA_023268575.1 Patulibacter sp. | reverse complement strand
GCTCCGCGGGTCGGCGTCACGGAGGCGCGGAGCGTGATGGCCAGGCTGCGAGCTCGTCGCAGCCCACGGGCGGCGCGCGAGGACGGGCGCGGCCGGAGCATCAGCGACGTGGCGGTGCGCGCACGTCCACCGGCGGTCGCGAGGGTCGTGCGGCGCCCGAGCCCCAGCCGTCGCGCCGTGGCGCGGGAGACGGCGAGCGTCACGCGCACGCGACCGGCGACCGGTGCGGTGACCCGCACCCGCAGTCGTCCTCGTCGCAGATCGCTGATCCGACCGCGTCCGACGAGCGCGGCCGCCAGCCGCGGCGCCGGGCCGCCGCCGGATCCGGTTCCCGGTCCGCCGGTGCCGGGTCCACCCGCTCCCGGTCCGCCGGGCGCGGGGCCGCCGGGCTGCCCCGGCGTTCCGGGCTCGGGCTCCGTCGTCGTGCGGGAGCCACCCCAGAACGGCATCGTCCCGGTGGCGACGCGGCGCGGCGCGCCGCCCGCGACGTCGACGACCCAGATCTCACCGGCGCGCTCGAACGCGACCCGGCTGCCGTCGGCCGAGAAGACCGGATGGGTGTCGCCCGTCGCACCCGGCGTCAGGTCCCGCACCCGGCCGCGCGTCGTCGTGGAGTAGAGCGCGACGGTGCCGGCCACCGGGATGCCGAACGCCGACGGCGCCGGCCCGCGGATCGCGACGATCGACGACCCGTCGGGCGCCCCGTCGGGGAACGCGATCTGCGACCCGGTGTCGGCCTCCGTCGCCAGGGCCTGCTCGTCGGTGCAGCCGGCACCGACGTTGCCGGCCAGCGCGTCGCAGACCTTCGAGCGCGACCCGTCGTGGCCCCGGCGCGCGATGAGCGGTCGCTCCCCGAGCCAGCCGTGGCTCGTCTGGTAGGTCGACGACCCGATCGCGGGCGGGTACTGCCCGGCGGACGGCGGCGGGCCGGCGTACTCGTACGTGTACCACCCGGAGCCCCCGAGGTACCACGACCACAGCGCCTTGCTGCCGTCCGGCGAGATCCGCGGGTCGTCGTAGACCTCCCCGGTGAAGAGCGCCCGCTCGGCCCCACCGGCCACCGGGGCCTCGACGATCCGCACGGGACTCGACGCGACCCATGCGGCGGTCGCACCGTCCCGGGTCACGCCGGCGACCCGCCCGTCGGCCGTGAGCTGGCGCGGCCCGGACGTCGAGTCGGGATCGACCGCGCACACGGCCGGACCGCACTGGTAGACGATCGTCGACGCCGAGGAGGACGCCGCGGACGACGCCGCGAGGAGCAGCACGGCACAGGGGACCAGCAGGCGGCGAAGCACGAGGGGACCTCCAGGGGGAAGGACGGGACGCCGACGCGGCGCGATCGTACACCCGGCGCCGCGGCCGGTCACGACGCCGGAGCCCGGTCAGCCGTCGGCGTGGAGCGCGCGGTAGAGCTCGTTCGCCGGGACCCCGGTGAGCTGCCCGACCACCCGCGACGCCGTGCGGGCGCGCGCGCCGTCCTCGACGAGGCGCCGGACGGCGTCGAGCGCCGCGACGCGGTCGCCCTCGGCCGCCGGCGTCGCGGCGACGACGAGCGTGATCTCGCCGCGGGCGCCGTCGGCGAACCGCGCGGCGACCTCCCCGGCCGGCCCGCGCACGACCTCCTCGTGGAGCTTCGTCAGCTCGCGGCAGACCGCCACG
>JALRCL010001057.1 GCA_023268575.1 Patulibacter sp. | reverse complement strand
CGCGGGCGCAGCTCATGGGCGCGCAGCAGCGCCGCGAGCGCCGCCGTCGAGCGCCCGGCCGTGGCGGCCGCACCAGCGGCCGCGAGCGCGCGCTCGATCGACCGGCCGTCGCGGCTCTTGCGGAACCGGCGGTCGGCGGCGGCGCCCTTCCCGCGGCGCACGACGGTGCGGGCCTGGGCGAGCGCGGCGCGCAGCGAGGGCGTGCGCGCCTTCGACCGCTTCGCCGCGCAGAGCTGCGGGCGCTGGGCGTCGAGCTTCGGGCCGGCCGCCTCCGCCGAGAGGATCGGCAGGCCGTCGGCGATGCTGCGGACGGTCGCGGCGGACGCCGGAGCGGCCCCGACGCCGGAGAGCGTCGCGGCGACGAGCGCCGCGACGAGGAGCGGGCGGCGGCTCATCGCTTCAGGCTCCACTGCTTGCCGGCGAAGCAGTAGTCGAACTCGATCCGGCCCGTGCCCAGGAGCGGCGAGCGGTCCTCGACGACGAGGTTGCCCGTCGCCGTGTCGCCCGCGACGCGCCCGTCGAACTTCAGCTTCTGGAAGCCGTAGTTGCGGGTCGCCTCCCAGGCGAAGCGCCCGTCGCCGCTCACCTTCGGCTTGGGGTCGTCGCCGATCATCGAGTAGCTCACGAGCTTCTGGCGCTTCGAGCGCGTGCAGTAGAGGGTCAGCGAGCCGTTGAAGCTCTGGACGACGCCGTCGCGGATCACGAGGACCTGGCCGTCGCTGGACCGGTACGTGCCGTCGAGGCCGCCGCCGGTCGCGCCTCCGCCCGACGAGGCGCTCGTCCGGCGCGCGGTGGCCGTCCGGACGCTCGCGCGGGTCTTCGTGCCGGAGGCCTTCGCGCGGATCTCGACCCGCAGCGACAGGCGACCGCGACGCACGAGCGTGCGACGCGCCGCCGAGGAGAGCCGCAGCTTCACCGTCCGGCCGCCCTCCGCCCCCAGCGCGAGCTTCGCCTGCGCGACGCGGCGCTTGCCCTGGCGCAGCGCGACCGTGCCGCGCAGCGCCTGCCCGTACGGGTTGGCGATCGTCAGCGAGACGACGCCGGAGCGCGTCGCGCTCAGCGTCCGCGGCAGGGCGAGCCGCGGTCCGCCCTTCGGGACCCGCGGTGCCGGCTCGGCCTTCGGGCCGTCCGGCGTCGGGTCGGGATCCGCGGGCGGGCCGTCGGGGCCGGGATCGGGCGGCGGGACCGTCGGACGGCCGCCGTCGGGATCCTGGGTCTCGTCGCCGAGGCCGTCGCCGTCGGCGTCCGGCTCGATCGTCAGCGCGAGCGCGAGCGATCCGCGGCGGGCCGCGGCGCTCTCGGGGCCGGCGCCGTCCGGCAGCGCCGGCGTCCACTGGTGCACGACCTCGGCGTCGTCGGGCACGAACGGCGCCTGGAAGCCGACCTCCGCGCCGTCGCGGAGGTCGAGGCCGACGAGCTGCCCGGCGCGGACCGGGATCCGCACCGCTTGGTCGACGGTGCCGCCCGGCGCGACCCAGTCCCCGGCGTCGGCGCCGCCGAGGGCGCGCAGGCGTACCTGCCCGCCGGTCGCCGTCGCGCGCCAGCGCGTCACGACGCCGCGTCCGTCGTAGAGGACGTCGGCGAGGTCCTGGTTCGCCGAGCGGGCCTGGGCGACGGTGCACGACCCCGGACAGGTCACGGACTCGCCGGTGCTGCCGGGGTCGGAGCCCCACGTGATGGCGGCACCGGCGGCTGAGGGCAGGCTCAGCGCGAGCGCGGGGACGGCGAGCAGGACGGGGACGGGACGACGCACCCGACGACCGTAGGCCCGGCACCCCGGCGTCGCATCGGGGACCTCCCCGAACGTGCGCCCCGGGCTGCGCACCGCCGGTCAGGTCGGCAGCGCGCGCAGCTCGGTCGCGCTGCCGACGACGACCGGGTCCTCCGGGTGCAGCGCCGGGACCGCCTCGAGGACGACCGAGACGCTGCCGGGGACCGCCGGGCGCGCCGTCGGGAACCAGTGGCGCCACTCGCGCACGCAGATGAGCAGGCCCGACTCGTCGCCGACCGCTGCGAAGCCGCTGGCCGGATCGCCGAACCAGGGCTCGAGCCCGAGGCCGTGCAGGCGATCGACGAGCGACACGACGTCCGGCGCGCAGACGCCGACCTCGCTCAGCCCCCGCACGAGCGCGCCGCCGTCGCCGGCCGGCGGCGTCCACGGGCGCCGGTGGCGCGCGATGAGCTCGAGGACGTGGCCGCCGGGCGTCACCGCGTAGACGCTGTGGGCCGCCCACGCCGGGAAGTCGACGATCGCCTCCGGCCCCTCCGGGCCGTCGAGCTCGACGAGGGGCGCGGCGGCGGCGAGCCACTCCGCCGCATCGACGAGCCGCTCCGGCGCGACCTCGAGCGCCACGTGATGCGCCGGGGGCGCCGCGGACTCCGGCGCCGGGCGGAACGCGAGGACCCCGTCGCCGACGGCGACCGCGAAGCCGCCGTCCGGCGCGCCCGGGGTGCGCTCGAGCCCCAGCGCGCCGCACCAGAAGGCGCGCTCCTCCTGGATCCGCGCCGTCGCCAGCGTCACCCAGCGGATCCTCGGCGGGGCCGACGAGGTCGGTGGCAGCTCGATCGGCACGCCGCTCAGCCTACGCGGGCACGACGCCCGCCTCGACCGCGGCGGCGCGGTAGGCCGCCGCGAGCGAGTCGACGGTCTCGTGGGCGTTCAGCCCGCTCGGGTTCGGGACGACCCAGAGCGCGCTGTCGCCGAACGGCCCGCCGATCCGGTCGGGCTGCCGGCCGGCGGTCGCGGTGCGCTCGCCGAACGCGTCGCGGTACGCCGTGATCCCGGCGATCGCGACGACCCGTGGGCGCCGCTGCGCGACGAGCTCCAGCAGCCGCGCGCCGCCCTCCTGCAGCTCGGTCCGCGAAAGCTCGGACGCGCGCACCGTCGCGCGCCGCACGAGGTTCGTGATCCCGACGCCGCGCTCGATCAGGTGCGCCCGGTCGGCGTCGCGCATCCCGTCGGTCCGCGAAAGCTCGTACGCCGTGATGCCGGCGCGGTGCAGCGCCGGGTAGAACCGGTTGCCCGGGTGCGAGAAGTGCGTCTTGACCGCCGCGGTCCAGAGGCCCGGGTTGATGCCGACGAAGAGCAGCCGCAGCGCCGGTCCGTCGGGCGGGCCGAGGAGGTCAGGGACCTCCTCGTCGCGGAACGACTCGAGCTCGGCGCGGGTGAAGCTCACCATCGGCCGGGATCCTGTCGCAGACGCGCGCTCCGCGCCCCGGCATGATTGGCTGACGCGCGCCGATGCCCGTCGAGCCCCGCCACCGCCGCCGCGGGACGCGACGCCTGCTCCGTGCGCGGGACGCGCTGCTCGACCGCCGCGCCCGCCTCGAGCGCTGGGTCGAGCGGCGGCACCCGGCGCTGTGGGACGCCCGCCACGCCGTCGAGGGCGTGGGTCGGCTGCTCGGCCCGCTGATCGGTGCCGCCGTCCTCCTCGTGCTGCTCGCCCCGCTGCTCGCGCTGCTCGCGGCGCTCGCCGCGCTGCTGGACGTCCTCGACGTCGACCTGCCGTCGGTCTCGCTGCCCAGCGTGCCGCTGCCCTCGATCGACCTCCCGTCCGTCGACGCGCCGGGATGGCTGCGCGACGTGGCGCGCGTCCTCGGCGACGTGCTCGGGGTCGTCGGCCAGGTGCTGCGCTGGGCCGTGCTCGCCGGCGGTGCCGCCTACGGCATCCACCGCACCCGGCGCGCGCGCCGGCGGCGGCTGGCGGCCGAGGCCGTCGGCCGCGACGAGCTGCTGCGGCGGCTGCTCGCCGCCCTGGAGGCGGTCGCGGTGCAGCACGCCGGCGGGCCGCCGGATGCGCTCGTGGGCGGATCCCCCGAGGACGGGGACGGGGGCCTGCGCGAGCGACCGGCGCGACCGGCCGGCGCGACCGGCCCTCCGCCGACCGAGCGGCGCGGTGCGAGGTCCACGCCGTCCGCGGGACCCGGGTCGTCGGGAGCCCGCTAGGGCCTCTCCCTGGAGGGCGCGTGGAGTCGTGGTGGTCGGCGACCAAGGAGGTCGTTCCCGGGTCCCGAGATCAGGCTGGTGGCCTGGAGAGACGTTCCCCCCGTCCCCGCGGGGCGAGATCCGCCGGTCACCGGCCGCCACGGACCGCGGGCCCTCCAAGGAGAGGCCCGAGGC
>JALRCL010001055.1 GCA_023268575.1 Patulibacter sp. | reverse complement strand
CAGGCCGAGCTGCCGCGCGAGACCGACGTGCTGCCGCGGATCGGCCGCCGCAACCGCGCGTCGGCCGGGGTCGGCCTACGAGTGCTGGAGCCCGGGGCGATCGCCCTCGGCGACGCCGCCGAGCTGCTGGACTGAGTCGGGTCAGGCCCGTCCGCGCGCGGCGAGCCACGCGGACTCCTGCCGGCCGAGCTCGCCCTGCGGCTCGTCGCCGAAGAGCCACTCCCGCACGATCCGGTGGTAGTTCAGCGTCGCGTCGAGCTGGCTGCAGACGGCGATCGCCATCCCCGCCAGGCGGATGCTCATGAGGTACTCCGGCGGGATCGTCGCCCGGCGGGTCTTGCTCCAGTACTCCGAGCGCGGGTCGGTCGCCTCGAACACCATCCGCGCCACGTGGTCCTGGCTGAGCTGCTCCTCGCGGTCCTCGATCGCGAACCAGACGAGCTGCTCGGCGAGGCCCTGGGCGTCCTGCGGCGTGAAGCCGGCGGACTCCGGCACCCAGCGGATCGCCTTGAGGTGCTCCAGCAGGCCCTCGCCGTCGCGCTGCAGCGCCAGGCGCACCGACTGCGCCTGGTTGTCGACGAGCTCGCGGCTGATCTGGTGGAAGAGGCCGAAGTCGAAGAACGCGACGCGGCCGTCCGGCATGAGGATCGAGTTGCCCGGGTGGGGGTCGGCGGAGAACTGCCCGTCGCGCCAGACGCCGCCGTAGTAGAAGCGGAAGACGATCTCGGCGAGGCGGTCGCGCGTCGCCTGGTCCTTCGTCTTCCAGTCCTCGAAGCCCTCGCCCTGGACGAACTCCGTGACGATCACGTGCTTGCCGCAGAGCTCGGTCGCCACGCCGGGGACGACGACGAACGGGTGCCCGCGGTGCAGGCGCGCCATCCGACGGTGGTTCGCGGCCTCCAGCTCGTAGTCGAGCTCCTCCTCGGTCCGCTCGCGGATCTCGTCGCCGACGGCCTGGACGTCGAGGCCCGGCGCGAGGGTCTTGGCGAGCCGGAGGATGATCCCGAGGTTCTGCAGGTCCGCCCGGACGGCCGCGTCGATGCCGGGGTACTGGACCTTCACGGCGCACTCGTCCGTCTCCCAGCCCGCGGGCTTCTCGTGCAGCCGCGCCCGGTAGACCTGCCCGATCGAGGCCGCGCCGATCGGGGTCTCGTCGAACTCGGCGAACGTCTCGGCGAGCTTCGCGCCGGTGTCGCGCTCGATGACCTTGCGCATGTCCTTGAACGCCACGTTCGGCGCCATGTCGCGGAGCTTCGCGAGCTTGGACTGGAACTCCTCGCGGTGCTCCGGCGGGACGAGGCCGACGTCCATGAAGCTCAGGACCTGGCCGACCTTCATCGCCGCGCCCTTCATCGTCCCGAGCACGTCGACCATCTGCTCGGCGGTCTTGAGCTGCTGCTTGGAGAGGTACGCGCTGCGCTCCTCGTCGCTGCGCCCGACGGTCGCCACGCGGGCGCGGCCCTCGCGGGCGGCGGCGCTCGCGGCGAGCTTGCCGATCGAGGCCGCACGCCGCACGCGCGACGTCGGGATCGCCTCGTCGTCGCGCTTCTTCCGGCGGGGCGTCGGCATGCGACGGATCCTACTTCGCGCGCGTCCCGGCCCCCGGCGGCGCGGGACGCGTGGCGCCGCGGCGTCCCACCCCGCGCGCGGTCCCCGG
>JALRCL010001054.1 GCA_023268575.1 Patulibacter sp. | reverse complement strand
CCCCAGGCACATCGAGCAGCCGGCCCCGCGCCAGTCGAAGCCGGCCTCGGTGAAGACCTTGTCCAGGCCCTTGGCCTCGGCGGCGAGCTTCACCTGGACCGACCCGGGGACGACCATCGCGTAGACGTGGTCGGCGACCTTGCGGCCCTGGATGACCTCGGCCGCGGCCTCGAGGTCGGCCAGGCGGCCGTTCGTGCAGGAGCCGAGGAAGACGCGGTCGATCTTGATCTCCTCGATCTGCTCGCCGCCCTCCAGCCCCATGTACTCCAGCGCGCGACGCGCCTGCTCCTGCCCGGCGGCGTCGTCGAAGGACTCGACGGTGGGGACCGTGCCGTCGACGCCGACGACCATGTCCGGCGTCGTGCCCCAGGTGACCTGCGGGACGAGCTTCGTGACGTCGACGACGACCTCGCGGTCGAAGGTCGCGCCCTCGTCGGTGTAGAGCGTCTTCCAGTCCGCGACCGCGGCGTCCCACGCGTCGCCGGTCGGCGCGGCGGGCTTGCCCTGGACGTAGTCGAACGTCGTCTGGTCCGGCGCGATCATGCCGGCGCGGCCGCCGCCCTCGATCGTCATGTTGCAGATCGTCATCCGGCCCTCCATCGAGAGCCCCTCGATCGCCGGACCCGCGAACTCCACGACGTAGCCGACGGCGCCGTCGACGCCCATCTGGCCGATCGCGCCGAGGATCATGTCCTTCGCCGTCACGCCGAAGGGCAGCTCGCCCTCGAAGCGGATCCGCATCGACTTCGGCTTCTTCTGCACGAGCGTCTGCGTGGCGAGGACGTGCTCGACCTCGCTCGTGCCGATGCCGAAGGCCAGCGAGCCGAACGCGCCGTGGGTGGCGGTGTGCGAGTCGCCGCAGACGATCGTCATGCCGGGCTGCGTCATGCCCTGCTCGGGACCGACGACGTGGACGATGCCCTGGCGGTTGGAGCCCAGCGAGAAGACCGGCACGCCGAACTCGGCGCAGTTCTGCTCCAGCGCCTCGACCTGCTTGCGGGAGAGCTCGTCCGTGATCCGCGCCGCGGTCAGCGTCCCGTCGGTCGGGACGTTGTGGTCGGCCGTCGCGAGCGTCTTGTCCGGGCGGCGGACCGGGCGGCCGGCGAGGCGCAGGCCGGAGAAGGCCTGCGGGCTCGTGACCTCGTGGACCATGTGGAGGTCGATGTAGATCAGGCCGTCCGCCACCTCGTGGCGCTCCCAGATCTTGTCGAACAACGTCTTGGGCATCGTGTGGTGCTCTCCGTGAGGGTGGAGTGGCGCTCGGCGGGTCAGCCGGCGCGCAGTCCGGCGCTGACGACGGCCAGCAGGCTCGCCGGGTCCGGACCGGGGTTGTCGAAGTGATGGGGCAGGTCGGCGTCGAACGTGACGCAGTCGCCGGCGTCGAGCTCGTGCGCGACGCCGTCGCAGTGCAGGACGACCCGGCCACGCTCCACGAGGGCGATCTCACGGCTGCCGGGCGCGTGCATCGGCGGGTCGTCGGCCGTGCCCGTGCGCGCGCCGGCGTCGAGCTCGTGGCGGGTCAGCTCGCTGCGCTGGCCCGGCAGCGGCGGGGTCAGGACCTCGAACCGATGCCCGCGCTCGGGGTCGCCCCCGCGCCGCCGGTCGCCGGTCCGCACGACGGTCACCGAGCCGCCCTCGTCGAGGCGCAGGAGCTGGCTCAGGCGCAGGTCCAGGCCGGCGGCGATCCGCGCGGCGACCTGCAGCGTCGGCGAGGTCTCCCCCCGCTCGACCTGGCTCAGGGTCGTGGCCGAGACGCCGCAGCGCTCGGCGACCTCGCGCAGCGACAGCCCCATCTCGTCGCGCAGGGCACGCACGCGCGGACCGATCTCGATCCGCTCGCGGTCCGCCGGCAGAACCGGCGCGGTGGGGCTCTCCGTCGCCATCGTGGACGTACGGTATCACGGACGAGCGTGCGGAATCCAGTACACGAAGGTGCGCGGGCACGGGCCTAGGGACGGGGCGCGCGTCGCTGCACCCGCCCACCGCCGCCCCGGCGGCCGCCGGTCGTCAGACCGTGCCGTGGAGGAAGTACCAGACGAAGAAGCCCGCCACGACGGCCAGCAGCGGGTGGACGTCGCGCCACCGCCCACGCAGGACGGCGATGAGGACGTAGAGGACCATGCCCGCCCCGACGCCGTTGGCGATCGAGAACGTGAACGGCATCAGCGCG
>JALRCL010001051.1 GCA_023268575.1 Patulibacter sp. | reverse complement strand
GCGGGGACCGCGGGACGGCGCCGGCCCGCCACGTGCCCGGCGCGCCCCCGGCCCGCGCGGCGCCCGCCGACGGGTCGGCGTGGGCGGATCGTCGTCGAGGCCGGCGGCGTGCGCACGACGGTGCGCCTGCCGCGCACGATGCAGCAGGCGCTCGCCAAGCGCGGGCGCTACACCGTGCGGGTCGTCGCCCGCGGCGCCCGCGGGACGCGCGCGGCGACCGCGCTGCGCCGCTTCACCGTCTGCGGCTGAGTGGCCGGCGGTCCCGGGGCGCACGCTCCGGGACCGCCGCGTCCCCGGCTACCGTGGGGGCGTGGCTCGCGACGACATCACCGCGGCGCTCGGCGCCCTCGACGACCTGACCCGGCGGCTGCGCGAGGAGTGCCCGTGGGACCGCGAGCAGGACGAGCGCTCGATCGTGCCGCACACGCTCGAGGAGGCCTACGAGCTCGCGGACGCCGCGAACCGGGGCGACGACGGCAAGCTCCTCGACGAGCTCGGCGACGTCCTCTTCCAGGTCCACTTCCTCTCGCTGCTGCTCGAGGAGCGCGGTGCCGGCGACCTCGCGGCGGTGGCCGAGCACTGCCGGACGAAGCTCATCGGGCGCCACCCGCACATCTTCGGCACCGCGAGCGACCCGCAGGACCGTCCGGAGGTCCGCGACGCCGCCGACGTGCTGCGCAACTGGGACCGGATCAAGCAGGACGAGCCGGGACGCGAGCGTGGCATCTTCGGCGAGGTCCCGGACAACCTCCCGTCGCTGCTCTACGCCCGCAAGGTCCAGCGTCGGGCGGCCTCCAGCGGGTTCGACCCGGCCGACGCGCGCGAGGCCCTCGACGCGGCCCGTGCGCAGCTGGACCTCGTCGAGCAGGAGATCGGGCGCGAGGACCGGCCGGCGACGATGGCGGCGATCGGCGACGCGCTGTTCGCCGTCGTCAACGTCGCGCGGAAGGCGAAGGCGGACCCGGAGATCGCGCTGCGCTCCTCCAGCGCCCGGTTCCGCGACCGGGTGCTGGAGGCCGAGCGCCTCGCCGGCGCAGAGGGGCGCCGGTGGGCGGAGCTGGAGGAGGACGCGCGCCTGGCGTACTACGCGCGTGCCGTGCTCTCCGAGGGCTCCTAGCGCCCACCGCGGCCCTCAGGCCGGCCGCGACGACGCCTCGCAGCGCAGCTGCAGGAGGTCGAAGGTCCGCGGGCCGGCGACCCCGTCGGGGTCGAGCCCGTGGGCGCGCTGGAACGCGGCGATGGCGCCCAGGGTCGCGGCGTTCCAGGTGCCGGTCAGGGCGTCGGGCTCCAGCAGGCCGATCGCCAGCAGCATGCGCTGGACGTCGATCGCCTCGCCGGCCGGCACGACCTCGCCGGCGGCGTCGCCGGCCCAGAGGATGGCGGCGGCCCGCCGGGCGTTCAGGCCGAACCCGCCGCGCGCGCCGCCTCGGCGCGTGCGCTGCGGGGTGACGGTGGGGTGGGCGGTCATGGTCGTCATGGGGGCTCTTCCGGGACGGAGGACGGGACGTCGTGGTGCGACTGACACGCATCGTGCCGTCCGCCCTCCGCCGCCGCCATCGGGGATCCCCCGGGGGCGTCCCCCGGGGTGCCCTGGAGGGGGTCCGGGACGGTCGCGGTGGGGGCGGGGCGATCGGTCACGGTCCCCACCCTGCCAACGCTTCCTGCAGGTCCCGTCGGCGGTTCCTCACGAGTTCCTGAGGGCGCCCCGCGGGCACGTGCCGACGCGGTGCCTGCGCAGGCGGCAGACTTGCCGCCCATGAGCCAGATCGCCAGCGTCCACGGTCGTCAGATCCTCGACAGCCGGGGCAACCCGACCGTCGAGGTCGAGGTGACGCTCGACTCCGGCGCCCACGGCCGCGCGGCCGTTCCGTCGGGCGCGTCGACGGGCGAGTTCGAGGCGACCGAGCTGCGCGACGGCGGCGACGCCTACCTCGGCAAGGGCGTGACGCAGGCGGTCGGGAACGTCAACGGCGAGATCGCCGAGGCGGCCAAGGGGCGCGACGCCGCCGACCAGGCCGGCCTGGACCGCGCGCTGATCGAGCTCGACGGCACGCCGAACAAGTCGCGCCTCGGGGCCAACGCGATCCTCGGCGTCTCGCTGGCCACCGCGCACGCCGCGGCCGCCGACGCCGGCCTCCCGCTCTGGAAGTCGCTCACCCTCGAGGGCGTCGAGGGCGCTGGCACGACGCTGCCGGTCCCGATGATGAACGTCCTCAACGGCGGCGCCCACGCCGACAACTCCGTCGACTTCCAGGAGTTCATGATCATCCCCGTCGGTGCGGCGAGCTTCGCCGACGGCCTGCGAACCGGGGCGGAGGTCTTCCACGCCCTGAAGAAGCTCCTGCACCAGCGCGGCCTGGCCACCGCGGTCGGCGACGAGGGCGGCTTCGCCCCGAACCTCGGGTCGAACGAGGAGGCGCTGCAGGTCCTCGTCGACGGCGTCGAGGCGGCCGGCTACCGCCCCGGCGACGACGTCGCGATCGCGCTGGACCCGGCGACGAGCGAGATCCACGGCGACGACGACCTCTACGACCTCGAGCACGAGGGCCGCAAGCTCACCGCGCAGCAGCTCGCCGAGTACTGGGCGGAGATGGCCGGGAAGTACCCGATCCTCTCGATCGAGGACGGCATGAACGAGGAGGACTGGGACGGCTGGAAGGTCCTCACCGACCTCATCGGCGACCAGGTCCAGCTCGTCGGCGACGACCTCTTCGTCACGAACCCGGAGCGCCTGACCCGCGGGATCGAGGCCGGCGTCGGCAACTCGATCCTCATCAAGGTCAACCAGATCGGCACGCTGACGGAGACCTTCGAGGCGATCCGGATCGCTCGCGAGGCCGGCTTCACCGGGCTGTGCGTGGGCGCGGCGATGGCCGGGCTGCGCCCCGTGGTGGAGATCATGACGGTGAACTTCGCGCTGGTGGCGATGGACCAGATCGTGAGCAACGCCTCGAAGATCCA
>JALRCL010001042.1 GCA_023268575.1 Patulibacter sp. | reverse complement strand
CCGCGCCGCCACGCCCCACCACCAGGAGCACCGCATGAGCACGAACGCCACCACCCCCACCGTCGCCCTCGGGCGCCAGGGCCTCGAGGTCTCGCGCCTCGGCCTCGGCTGCATGGGCATGTCGGACTTCTACGGCCAGCGCGACGACGCGGAGTCGATCGCGACGATCCACCGGTCGATCGAGCTCGGCGCGACGTTCCTCGACACCGCCGACATGTACGGCTTCGGCGACAACGAGGAGCTCGTCGGGAAGGCGATCGCCGACCGCCGCGACCAGGTCGTCCTCGCGACGAAGTTCGGGATCGTCCGCGACCGGGAGGATCCGCACGTCCGCGGGATCAGCGGCTCGCCGGAGTACGTCCGCGGCGCGATCGACGCGTCGCTGCGGCGCCTCGGCGTCGACCACGTCGACCTCTACTACCAGCACCGCGTCGACCCGCAGGTCCCGATCGAGGAGACCGTCGGCGCGATGGCCGAGCAGGTCGCCGCCGGCAAGGTCCGCTTCCTCGGCCTGTCGGAGGCCTCGACCGAGACGATCCGTCGGGCCCACGCCGTGCATCCGATCAGCGCGCTGCAGACCGAGTACTCGCTGTGGACCCGCGACCTCGAGGCGGAGATCCTGCCGACGCTGCGGGAGCTCGGCATCGGCCTCGTGCCCTACAGCCCGCTGGGCCGGGGCTTCCTCACCGGCGCGATCCGCTCGCTCGACGCGCTCGACGAGGACGACTTCCGCCGCCACAACCCGCGCTTCCAGGGCGAGAACCTGCGACGGAACATCGCGATCGTCGAGGCCGTGGACCGCGTGGCCGGGGCGCACGGCGCCACCCCGGCCCAGGTCGCGCTCGCGTGGCTGTTGGCCCAGGGCGACGACCTCGCCCCGATCCCGGGCACGAAGCGTCGGACCTACCTCGAGCAGAACCTCGGGGCGCTCGAGCTGACGCTCACCGACGCCGACCTCGCGGACCTCGCGGGCGTCGCGGACGCGGCCGGGGACCGGTATCCCGACATGTCCTCCGTGAACCGCTGAGCGGTCCGACGACGGCGTCCCGGCGCCGCCGCGGGCGGAGGTCCGCGGCGGGCCGTACGCTGCGCCCGTGCCCTCCTCGGACGACGAGCCCGCGCTGACGTTCGCCGACGCCGCGGCGTGGGAGGCGTGGCTTGAGGAGCACGGCGCGACCGCCGACGCCGTCTGGGTCCGGATCGCGAAGCAGGGCCACGACGAGCCGTCGGTCACCCGCGCCGGGGCGCTCGACGTCGCGCTCTGCCAGGGCTGGATCGACGGCCTGAAGCGCACGGAGGACGAGCGCTGGTACCGGCAGCGGTTCACGCCGCGCCGCCCGCGCAGCCGGTGGTCGAAGGTCAACCGCCAGCACGTCGAGCGCCTCGTCGCCGCCGGGCGCATGCGCCCGGCGGGCCAGCGCGAGGTCGACGCCGCGAAGGCCGACGGGCGCTGGGACGCCGCCTACGACGCCCCGTCGACGGCGACCGTCCCCGACGACCTGCGCGCCGCGCTCGACGCCCGTCCCGGCGCGGCCGCGTTCTTCGACGGCCTCGACGGCCGCAACCGCTACGCGATCCTCTACCGGATCGCCGAGGCGAAGCGCGCGGAGACCCGCGCCCGCCGGATCGCGACCTTCGCCGACCAGTGCGCGGCCGGCGAGACGCTGCATCCGTAGGAGCCGGGCCCCGGCGCGGCCAGCTCAAACCCCTCAAACCGGAACCCCGGGCTGACCGTGTAGCCCACCAAGGTCCACTCGCCCGTGGTTTCCGCCGCCTGCCAGTGCCCCTCGGGCACAATCCCCTGCGGGGGTGCGCCCGAGGC
>JALRCL010001006.1 GCA_023268575.1 Patulibacter sp. | reverse complement strand
GTCGGCGTCCAGCGCGGCCTGCAGCTCGGGCACCGCCGTCGCGTCGACGTGCTGGCCCTGGGCGGCGAGGGCGCGCAGCAGCAGCACCGCCGAGGCGGGCGTGTCGAGGCCGACGGCGTTGCCGATCCGCGAGTGCTTCGTCGGCGAGCTCGACAGGACGATCGCCACGCGGCGCGTCGCGGACGGGTCCTCGGCCAGGCGCCGCAGCCGACCGTGGCGCACGGCGAGGCCGGCGACGCGGAGCGCGCGATCGGGGTCGGCGACGTAGCGGGTGACCGGCAGCTCCTCGTCGCCGGCCAGCGCGACCGTCTCGCGCTCCTTGAACGACACGACGCCGCCGAGCACGCGTCCGTCGAACTCCGGGATCGCGACCTGCATCGCGACGTCGAGGGGCGTCAGGCCGCCCGACGAGGCCGCCCAGCGCTCGCGCGACTGCGTCGCCGCCGCGGCCTGGATCACCGGCACGCCCAGCTCCTCGAGCTGCGCCACGTCCCAGACCTGCCAGGCGTCGGTGGCGCCGTCGGTCCCGGCCGCCACGACGTCGCCGGCGTTCGAGCCACCGGACGCCAGCACGGTCGTCAGCAGCGCGTCGACGACGGGGACGCCGCCGTCGCCGGTCAGCGCGTCGAGCGCGGCGATCCGGCCGGTCGCGTCCGGGCGCAGCGACGCGCACCAGATCGGCAGCGCCACGCCGCCCTGGTCCTCGACGGCCTGGGCGATCGCCGCGACGAAGCCGGTGTTCCCCGCGGTGCGGTGCGAGCGGTAGAAGACGATCCCGACGACGGGGCGGGCGTCGAGCGGATCGGCGGTCCGGACGCCGTCGGCGACCGGCGCCCCGGCGGGCACGCGCGCGCCGGCCCGGGCGCGTGCGGCGGTCAGGACGTCGGCGACGGTCCCGTCGCCGGTCTCCGGATCCCATGCCGAGAGCTCCTGCAGCGCCTGCGGCGGATCGAAGTCGTCGCCGCGCAGCAGCAGCGTGTCGCCGAGGAACCGCAGGAGCGACGCGACGTTCTCCACGCCGCCGTGGCGGAGGTACTCGTGCGCCTGGGCGACGACGGCCGGCCCGACCGTCGAGCGGTCGGCGAGCTCGGCGTCGAGCTCGGCCTCGCCGCCGAGGGCGATCAGCGCGACGCCGTCGCGGCGGCAGCGCTCCTCGAGCGCGTCGAAGCCGGCCTCCCAGGCGCGCCGGCCGCCGAGCAGCCGCACGAGCACGACCCGGGCGCCGTCCAGGATCCGCGTCACCGCCTCGTCCGTCGCGTCGGGGTCGACCGTCGCCGGGTTCAGGCAGCGGACCGCCGGGAACTCCTCGGGCAGCAGCGGGCGGGCGCCCGCGACCGTGAGGATCTCGGTGTCGGCGGTCGTGATGAGGCGGATCACCGGGGCGGCTCCTCGCGGGGACGGGCGCGACGGGGACCGGGACCGGGTCGGCCCCTCCGCGCGGGAACGGACGCGCCGGACGATAGCGGCGGGCGGGCGCTCGGCCGCGCCGCGGGTCCGCGGTGGCCTCTCCGGCCAGGGTCGCGCGCGCCCCGGTGGACGCGAAAACGGACGTTCCCGCCCGGCCGCGGCGCCGGCCTGCGAGGATGCGCCAGGTGCAGCGGCGGCGGCACACCCCGTCCGGTCCCGAGGAGCAGGTGGAGCCCTCGGTGCCGGAGGCTGCCGCCGATTCGTCCTCCGGGCCACCAGGACGGGGGCCGCGGCCCCCGGTCGACGCGGAGCGCGCTGCGGCACCGAACGGTGGGTCGGTCGCCGAGGATGGGGCGCCCGACGAGGACCCCGCGACCCCGGTGAGCGACGCGGTCGCCGTCGCCGAGCCGGATGCGCCCGCCACGACGCCCCTGCCGGGCACGGTGGGCGCCCTCGGCGAGGAGGACGCCGAGGAGGAGGGCCTCTTCCACGGCCGCTCCGTCCTCAAGCACATCGTCGTCGGCACGGCGATCCTCCTCGGCCTCGTCATCGCCTTCCGGCTCCTCGCCCCGCACATCTCCTGGATCGGCGACACGTGGGAGAAGGTCCGCCAGGGCGATCCGAAGTGGCTCATCGCGGGCGTCGTGCTCGAGGTGCTCTCGTTCGCGGGCTACGTCGCGGTGCTCTCCGCGACGGCCGAGCGCTCGGGCCTGCGCCTGCCGCGGGTCACCGCGTGGCGGATCACGCTCGCCGGCGTCGCCGCGACGCGCCTGCTGGCGACCGCCGGCGCCGGCGGCATCGCCGCGACGGCCTTCGCGCTGCGGCGCAACGGCCTGGACGCCCGCGCCGCCGGGGCGACCGTCGCCGCGCAGCTCGCGCTCGTCTACGCGTGGTTCGTCCTGCTCATCGTCATCACCGGCCTCGCGCTGTTCCTCGTCGGTCATGCGAGCCCGTCGCTGACGATCGTGCCCGCCGGGATCGCCGCAGCGGTTCTGCTCGTGGCGGTCCTCGGGCGCGGCGGACTGCGGCGGCTCGCGAAGGTCTCGGCGAAGCGCGAGGGGCGGATCGCCGAGGCGCTCGCCGCGATCCCGGGGACGCTCGACGACGGCGTGCGCAGCGTCGTGACGCTCGTGCGGGCGCGCGATCCGGCGGTCGTCGGAGCCGCGCTCTGGTGGGTCGCCGACGCCGGCGTGCTGTGGGTCGCCTGCCATGCGTTCGGTGCGTCGCCGAACATGCTCGACGTCCTCATGGCCTACCTGCTCGGCCAGCTGGCGAACCTCCTGCCGATCCCGGGCGGCCTCGGCGTCGAGGCCGGCCTCCTCGGCATGCTTATCGCCTTCGGCGTCTCGTCGCCGGTGGCGCTGCTGGCGAGCCTCACGCAGCGGCTCATCTCGACCTGGCTGCCGGCGCTCCCGGGGGCGATTGCGCTGGCGGCGATCGGCAAGGCGTCGCAGCACGCCGAGATCGTCGACCCCGACGAGCAACGATCGCCCGCGGCCGCGCGCTCCTGAGGGGCACGCGGCCGTTCGCTACTGTTCCGTAGGAAAGGGTCCGTGCCGCAGCCCGCGGCACCCCCGGAACGCGCGGACGCCGGTCCACGGCGCCCGCGGGAGAGGACCACGCCATGGCTCGCCCCCGCCTTCCCAGGCCGCTGCTCGCGGCGGCCGCCGCCACCGCCGGCGGCGCCTGGTACGCGACCTTCCGCCGCGACCGGGACCGGATCCGCCGCGATCCGATCCGTCCGGCGCTGCGCCGCGACCTCGACGAGCTCGGGGGCGAGACGCTGGCCGTCCCGGCCGGCGACGGGACGCGCCTGCGGGTCCGGGTCGTCGGTCCGCAGGACGCCCCGGCGGTCGTGCTCGTCCACGGCTGGACGTGCGCGCTGGAGTTCTGGACCCTGCAGCTCCAGGCCCTCGCGGGCGAGCTGCGGCTCATCGCCTACGACCTGCGCGGGCACGGGGGCAGCGCGCCGTCGAGCGGCGGCGACTACTCGATCGAGGCCTACGCCGACGACCTCGAGCGCGTGCTCCGGGCGACCGTGCCGAGCGGCCGTCGCGCGACGCTCGTCGGGCACTCGCTCGGGGCGATGACGATCGCGGCGTGGGCCGGCGACCGCGACGCGGCCGAGATCCGCGAGCGCGTCGCCGCCGTCGGGCTCCTGAGCACCGGCCTGGGCGACCTCATCTCCTCGTCCCTGATCCTGCCGACCCACGGGCTCGGCGAGCGGATCGAGCAGGAGCTCGGCCAGCTCGTCCTCAGCGCGGCGGCGCCGCTGCCGAAGCGCTCGACGCCGATCTCCTCGCGGGTCGTCCGCTACGTCGCGCTCTGCGGCGCCGCGAGCCCCGCGACCGTCGCGTTCTGCGACCGGATGGTCCTCAGCTGCCCGCGCGACGTCCGCGCGAACACCGGCTCGACGATCAGCCGGGTCGAGCTCCACGAGGGGCTGCGCTCGCTCGAGGTCCCGACGATCGTCCTCGGGGGGCGGCGCGACCGCCTGACGCCGCCGGTCCACACGGAGCGGATGGCCGAGCACCTGCCGCAGCTGCTGGACCTCGTCCTGCTCGACGACGTCGGTCACATGGCGCCGCTCGAGGCGCCGGAGCTGACCACCGGGCTCATCCGGCGGCTCGTCGCCGCCGGAGACGCGGGGGATCGGGCGGCGGCCCCGGTGGCCGCGGCCGCCGGCTGAGGCGAGCACCGCCGCCCGCCCGCGGCACCGTGGCCGGAACGGCGCCTCGTGGCCCGCGCCCGTCCCGCCCGGGGCTGGGGCCGCCGGCCGCCGGCGCGGCCGGTCACACTGGGGCGGTGAGGCTCCACGCCGACGGCCCCCGAACCGCGGTGCGCCCGTGAGCGGCGCGCGCCGGGTATCGCGCCGCGGCCTCGTCGCGGGCGGCGTGGTGCTCGCCGGCGGCGCGATCGCCGGGCGGGCGCTCTGGTCGGGCGACGACGGATCCGGACCGCCGGCCCCGGGCCGCGAGCCGGACCCGCTCCTGCGTCCCGGCCGGCTGCGCAAGGCGATCGGGCTGGCGCCGTTCGTGGGTCTCGGCGTCGCGCAGGGCGGCGGCGACTTCGACGTGGCCAGCGGCCGCTTCGTCCGGGACGGCCGGCCGGCGAACGTCCAGATCGAGGCGAACCTGCAAGCACCGGGGCTGCTCACCGGGGTCGACGGCGACCCCGGGCTGCTGGCCGACACCGGCACCGACGTCGTCCGGCTGTGGGCGCCGTGGGACCAGATCATGGCCGCGGGTCCCGGCCGGTTCGACGGGCGCACCCTCGAGGCGCTGGACGCGAACGTCCACGCTGCGAACACGGCGTCGCCGCGTCCCGTGCGGGTCGTGCTCGTCGCGGCGCGCTTCCCGGGCTGGGTGACCGGGTGCGCGGCCGTCGACGCCGACGGGACGTCCCGGCCGCTCGGCGACGACGAGCCGCGCGCCGCCTACGTCGCGCGGTTCCATCCGTCGCGGCGCGCCGCCGCCGGCGCGGTCTGGGACGACCTGCGGCGCGGCTGGCGCCGCGCGGGCGAGCCGGATCCCGGTCGACCGGCGGTCCACCGGCTGCCCGGGAGCGTCGGCGACCCGGCCGACGACGGGCTGGCGCACGTTGGCCCCGACGGCGTCTGGACGCGGTGGATCGAGTTCCTCGCCCGGCGCTACCACCCGGACCCGGCGCGCCGGGCGACCGTGCACTTCCCCGACGCCCCGCCGAACCGCCTCGGCGCGCACGTCGACCTGCTCGAGGTGATGAACGAGCCGAACTTCGAGGGCTGGCCGCAGTTCGTCACCCTCCGCGACGGGCGGGCGGTGGAGCCGGCCGACGCCCGGCCGGGCGACGAGCGCCGCGCGTACGCCGTGGCGACCACCGCCGAGATGCTGCGCAGCGCGGTCGCCGTGTGCGGGCGGGTCAACGAGGGGGCGCGGGTGCCGCTCCTGCTCGGCGGTCCCGGCACGAGCGACGCCCACCGCTCCGACGAGGCTTCCGCGGTCGTCCTGGGGTACGACCGGTTCCTGCGCCGCCTCGCGGACGAGCTGGGGGACGACCTGCCGGCCGAGCCGCGGTTCGTCTGGACCCACCACAACTACAAGGACACCGAGCAGGCCCGGACCGGGGAGCCGGGCGCCCCGGGCGCCCCGGCCGACGAGCGGACCAACGGCGCGGCGTGGGTGGTCGCGCTGCTCCGGGGGGCCACCGCGGACGGGCGGTGGCGGGGGTGGCGCGGATGGCCGACGGGGCGCCCGCAGGACGCGGGGCTGGCCCTCACCGAGGGCGGCTGCCGGCGCAACCGCGACGCACCCACGGCCGACGAGCAGGTCCGCCGGCTGCGGGCGAGCTTCGAGCGGATGCGCGACGGGCCGCTGGGGGCCGGCGTCGTGCTCTTCACGACCTTCCTGGCGTGGCAGGACGAGAGCACGGACAACACCGGC
>JALRCL010000950.1 GCA_023268575.1 Patulibacter sp. | reverse complement strand
TCTCCGCTTCCCCATCCAACGCGAAAGCGATGGCCTGGGATTTCATGATGCGGCGGAGGTTCGGGAACTTGTTGGAAATGGTCACCACCGGGTTTTCGGCAGGACCGGAAAGGACCGCCGCGCCGTTCATGGCGGGCACGTGGCCCTCAACCAGGCCGAGGTCGAGCAGCTCGGTGAACCCGCGGTGGATCTTGGTGTAGAGCGAGCCCGATGCGATGGGCACGACCGGCCTCGAGTCGGCGTTCGCGGTCGTCTACACCGAGCTCGTGCGGCCCGGCATCCTCCCGCTGGCGACCGTCGTGCAGCGGCTCGTCGCCGGGGCCGCCCTCATGGAGCTCGACACGCCGACGATCGCCGTCGGCGAGCGGGCGAACCTCACGCTCGTGGACCTCGAGCGCGAGTGGACCGTCGGCGAGCACGGCTACGTCAGCCGCTCGCGCAACTGCTGCTTCGACGGCCGCCGCGTCCGCGGGCGCGTGCTGCTGACGGTCGCCGACGGCGGGGTCGCGCACACCGACCCCGCCCTGGGCGCGACCGCCTGACCCCTGTCCCGGAGGACCGGATCACCCTCATGACCGCCGCATCGGACGACCTGCGCCCCGCCTACCTGCTGCTGGAGGACGGCACCCGCTTCGACGGGCTCGCCTGCGGTGCCGCCGTGGACGCCACGGGGGAGGTCGTCTTCACGACCGGCATGGCCGGCTACCAGGAGTCGGTCACCGACCCGTCCTTCGCGGGGCAGCTGCTCGTCTTCACGTACCCGCAGATCGGCAACTACGGCGTCAGCGGCTCGGCGATGGAGTCCGACCGGATCCACGTCCGTGCCGTGATCATGCGCGAGGCGGTCAACCACGACGACGCGCCGACCGCCGAGCAGGGCTGGCTGGACTGGCTGCGCGACTGCGGCGTGCCGGCGATCACCGGCGTCGACACGCGGGCGCTCACCCGGCACCTGCGCGACGCCGGCGCGATGCGCGGCGGGCTGTTCGCCGGCGACGTGCCGACGGAGCAGGCCGCGGCCGCGGTCGCCGCCGAGCCGCCGATGGCCGGCCAGGACCTCGCGTCGACGGTGACGCCGGAGCGCGCCGAGATCGTCGGCGCCGAGAACGACGGGCCGCTCATCGCCGCGCTGGACACCGGCATCAAGCGCTCGATCGTCTCCGAGCTCGTCCGTCGCGGCGCGCGCGTGCGCCTGCACCCCCTGAGCGACGGCCCGGCGGCGGTCCTCGAGGGCGACCCGGACGCCGTCTTCCTCGCCAACGGCCCGGGCGACCCCGGCGCCGTCCCGCACGTGGTCGAGACGATCCGCGAGCTCATCGGGCAGAAGCCGATCTTCGGCATCTGCATGGGCCACCAGCTGCTCTGCCAGGCCGTCGGCCTGGAGACCTACAAGCTGCCGTTCGGCCACCGCGGCGGCAACCACCCGGTGAAGGACCTCACCACCGGCCGGGTGGAGATCACCTCCCAGAACCACGGCTTCGCGGTCCAGACCCCGGACGGCACGGGCCGGATCGACGGCGACGAGCCGGTCAGCTGGGAGACGGACTTCGGCCCGGCGCAGCTGAGCCACCTGAACCTCTACGACCGCACGGTCGAGGGGCTCGTCCTGCCGGAGGCGAACGCCGCCACGGTGCAGTACCACCCGGAGGCCGCGCCCGGCCCCAACGACGCCCACTACCTCTTCGACCGCTTCCTGGAGCGGATCGGGTCCGAGGAGGGCTTCGCCGGGATCACGAAGCAGACCGGCGACGCGGCCGCGAGGGCCGCGGGCGTGACCGGCGACGACGAGGCCGCTCGGTGAGCGCGCCCGACCGCCTGCAGTTCGACCTCGACCCCCGGAGCGCCTGATGCCCTGGCATAACCTCCCAGCATTTAGTGTCGGTCAGGTCCTGACCTCTGCCTCCATGAACGCTATGAAGGACAACATGGAGATGGGGCATATGGTTGTGACCTCAACTTCTCGTCCTGCGTCTCCA
>JALRCL010000820.1 GCA_023268575.1 Patulibacter sp. | reverse complement strand
CCTGGACCCGGTCCGCACCGCGCTGCTCTGCGATCTGATCCGCGACATGCACGCCCGCCACGGCGGGACGTACATCGTCATCACGCACGACATCGCGTCCCTGCACCAGATCGGCCAGTACATCTCCGTGCTGTGGAAGGGCCGGATCGTGCAGGCGGGGGGACGCGAGGAGATGTTCTCGTCCGAGAACCCGTTCGTCCGCCAGTTCCTGAACCGGCGGTCCGAGGGACCTCTCGGGATGGACTGACGTCCTCGTCCGACGAGGGCGGTCGCGCGTGGGCCGCGGCGGCGCGACCGGTCAGCGGCGGGCCATCCGCCCGCCGGGTCGCCGGGAACGGGCGTCGCCGTCCGCGCCGGCCGGCGCGGACGGGAGGTCGAAGCGCATGTGGATGTGGGTGCTGCTCAGCGTCACGATCGGCGCGGAGGTCTTCGCGACCTCGCTGCTGCGGACGGCCGGGACCGGCCATGCGCCGGCGATCGTCGGTTGCGTCGCCGGGTACGTGCTGGCGTTCGGGATCCTCGCCTACCTCGTGCAGCGGCTCGAGGTGAGCTTCATCTACGCGCTGTGGTCCGGCGTCGGCACGGCGCTCGTCGCGGGGATCGGCATCGCCGTCCTCGGCGAGAGCGCGGCGCCCGCGAAGCTCCTGGGCCTCCTGCTGATCGTGGCCGGCGTCGTGCTCGTGAACCTCGCGCCGCAGCACTGATCGCGCCTCCCCCTTTCGCGTCCGAAGTCCGTCCGTCAGGGGGAAGGCAGCGCGCGAAGCCGGACGTACGCTCGGACGCGCCGCGGGTTCGGCTCGCCCGGCCGCGGCCCGTCATCCGACCCGTTCCAGGAGGCTCCCGTGGGGACCCAGCCCGTCGACCGCCCGCTGAATCTCACCGCCCAGGACTTCTTCACCTACGGCAGCTGGATCCTGACGCTCGCGCTGCTCGTCGTCGCGTTCGTGATGAGCCGCCGGGAGCGGACGCCGTTCTACGTGCTGCTCGTCGTCGCCGCGATGGTCGCCGCGTTCGCCGAGCCGATCTACGACCACCTGATGCTGCTCTACTTCTACACGCAGCACGACGGCGCGAGCGCGATCCACACGCACTTCACCGCGGCCGGGGTGCCGCAGCCGGTCTGGACGCACAGCGGGTACGCGATCCTCTACGCCGGGCCGGCGCTGTACCTCACCCACATGATCCGCAACGGGACGCTGACCCGGAGCGGGCTCTACAAGGTCGCCGGCCTGAGCTTCCTCGAGTCCTGCGCCTTCGAGATGATCGGGATCAACGCGGGTGCCTACGCCTACTGGGGCCCGCACGTCCTGCGCGTGCTCGACTACCCGCTCGTCATCGGGATGCTCGAGATGGCGCAGGTGATGTGCTTCGCGGTCGCCGCGGCGCAGCTGCGCAGCCGCGTCACGGCCAGCTGGCAGCTCGTCGCGCTCCTGCTCGTGTTCCCCTGCACGTTCGCGCTGGCGAACTACGGCGGCGGTGCGGCGCTGATCGTCGGGCTGCACGCCGAGAACACCAACGAGCTCATCCGCTACGCGACCACGATCGTGAGCATGGGCTGCGCCCTCGGGCTCGTCCGCCTCGCCGCCGCGTTCCTGCCGGCGACGACCGAGCGGACGGCGCATCCCGCGGCGAGGCCGGCGGCCGCCCCGCGAGCGGTGGCCGCCGACTGACGGCTCCCGGGCGGCCCGTACCTGGGTCGCCCGGCAGCCCCCAACGGGGACGAGAAACCCGCCGAGCGAGGGAGGCGTGCCCCGAGGGTCGCCTGGCAGCGTCCTTCCGACCGCCCCGACCGAGGACCGACTCCGATGGCCCCGATTCCCGACCAGCCCGGCGATCTGCCGGACCTCAACACCACGCTCCAGAGCATCGTCACGGTCTCCCTGTGGGCCCTGACCATCGCGCTGGTGCTCTACGCCGTGCACCTCAGCCGGCGCGACGGCTCGCCGATCGCGATCCTGCTCGTCCTCGCGGTCGCCGTCGGCAGCCTCATCGAACCGCTGTACGACATCGCCTACCACCTCTTCTGGCACGTCTACGACGACGCTGGTCGGGACGCGC
>JALRCL010000661.1 GCA_023268575.1 Patulibacter sp. | reverse complement strand
TCCCACCCGCGTAGGAACTCGAGCGTCGCGGCCGTCGTGTCGCTGGTCATCGCCGGCGAGGCTAGTGAAAGGCCAATCATTTTTGAAAACTCGCTCACGAATGCGCTAGCCTGCCGCTGCGCCGAGGCGTCCAGACACGCCGTCCGCGCCGACCGCCGACCTCGAGGAGCCCTCCCCGATGACCTTCAGCCCAACCGTGCTCGCCGCGCGCGCGATCCCGGAGCACCCGACGACGGAGATGCCGCTGACCCCGGAGATCATCTTCACGATCTTCCTCGGCATCCCCGTGGCGATCGGGGTCTTCTTCGCGATCAAGCACCTCGTGACCGGCCGCGGGCCGCTGCTGCTCGTCTGCCTCGTCGGCGGCGGCATCGCGTGCCTCTTCGAGCCGATCGTCGACACCCTGGGCCTCTGCTACATCCGCGAGGGCGCGGCGCTGACGACGTTCTCGTCGATGGGACGGGACTTCCCGCTCTTCATCAACTTCGTCTACATCTGGTACGTCGGCGGCCTGGCCTACCTGGCGTACCGGATCTTCTCCAACGGCGTGACGGTGAAGGGGCTGTTCCAGCTCTACGCCATGGACGTCTGCATCAACATCTTCCTCGAGAGCCCCGGCGTGCTCATGGGCGCCTACGAGTACTACGGGCCCCAGCCGGTGAACCTCTGGGGCCTGCCGCTCTGGTGGGTCTTCGTGAACCCGATCATGCCGCTGACCGCCGGCGCCCTGATCTACCGCCTCAAGCCGTTCCTGCCGGGCTGGCGGATCGCCCTGGTGATCCCGTTCATCCCGATGGCCGACGGCATCGGCAACGGCGCCACCGCCTGGCCGGTCTGGACGGCGCTGAACCTCGACGCCTCGCTGTGGATCACCCACCTCGCGTGGCTCATGACCGTCGGCCTCGCGCTGACCGCCGTCTGGGTTCTCTCGTTCGTCGTGGCCCGGCCCGACGACGAGGTCCCGGTCAAGGGCAAGGGCGCGATCATCAAGGCCGCGATCTTCGGCGTGCCCGAGGGCGACGTCCCGCCCCCGCCGATCACGCTGCCCTCGGCTCCGCGCGCCAAGGAGCCGGCCGGAGCCCCCGTCTGACGCTGCACCTCGCCGGAGCGCGGACCCTCGCGCTCCGGCCGCCCGGCCCCGTGCCGGCCCGTACGACCCCAAGGAGAGTGAGCCAGCGATGGCGCTGAAGAACACCACCGATCCCGCCGCCGCCGCGAAGGCCCTCGAGGGCTGGCTGGCCACGAAGCTGCCGGACGCGTCCGACATCGAGGTCACGAACGTCACGACGCCGAGCGCTGCCGGGCTCTCGGCCGAGACGATCCTCTTCGACGCGGCCTGGACGACCGGCGGCGCGCGGGAGACGCACGAGCTCGTCGCCCGCGTCGCCCCGTCGACCCCGGGCGTCTTCCCGACGTTCGACCTGCCGAAGGAGTTCGCGGTCGTCGACGCCCTGGCGGGCTCCGGCGTCCCGATCCCGAAGGCCTGGTGGATCGAGGAGGACGAGTCGGTCTTCGGCGGCGCGTTCCTCGTGCTGGACCGGATCGCCGGCCGGATCCCCGCCGACGACCCGCCCTTCACCGCCGCCGGATGGGTCGCCGAGCTGTCGCCGGAGG
>JALRCL010000623.1 GCA_023268575.1 Patulibacter sp. | reverse complement strand
CAGGGGCAGCCCGGCCTCGTAGCAGGCGATCGTCTGGTGCTCGGCGCCGTGGTACTGGAAGACGCGGCGCAGGTCCGGCAGGCGCGAGATGAGCGCGAGGTAGCCGACGAAGATCGTCGTCGAGACGACCGCCTCGACCATCCAGAACGCGACGCCCGAGCCGAGCTCGTCCTTGATGAGGCTCGTGAGCCCGACCGGCGTGAGGACGAACAGCCCGACGGCCAGCAGGACGCCGCCGAGCACGGCGACCGTCCAGTCGCGCTTCGTCGGCTGGTCGTCCTCGGGCGCCTGGGACTCGGCGGCCAGGCGCAGCGCGCGGAAGCCGATCCGCAGCGACTCGACGAGCGCGACCGAGCCGCGGAGCACCGGGATCCGGAGCCACCGCCGGCGGGCGAGGACGGAGCGGAACGGCGCGACCTGCACGCCGATCCCGCCGAGCGCCGGCTCGCCGGCCGGGAGGCGACCGTCGACGAGCTGGTCGGGGTGCGGGTGCCGGACGGCGACCGCCCAGTGGCGGACGCCGCGCATCATCACGCCCTCGACGACCGCCTGGCCGCCGACGGGGGCGTCGCGCTGAGCACCGTAGGAGACGTCGACCTCGCGGCCGGCGTCGAGCGCGCGGGGCGGGACCTCCTGGTCGAAGGGCCCGCGCGCGGACATCGGGGTCGGACGCGCGGGCGCCCGCGGCCTCAGGCGTCGGCGCGCTTGGCGGCGCGGCGGCGGAAGCGCTCGACGCGACCGGCGGTGTCGACGATCTTCTGCTTGCCCGTGTAGAACGGGTGCGACGCCGACGAGATCTCCACGTCGACGACCGGGTAGGTCTCGCCGTCGAGCTCGATCTGGTTGTTGCTCTTGAGCGTCGAGCGCGTCAGGTAGGTGACGCCGGCGGAGACGTCCCGGAAGACCACGGGCCGGTACTCGGGATGGATCTCGGACTTCATCGTCGGAGCAGGGTAGCAACGCGTCCCGGGTCCCCGCGGCGCGCTCGACGGACGGCGGGCGCGGGAGCGCGGCGGCGGTCAGCCGGCGCTCGCCGGGCAGCGCGTGCGGACGGCGTTGTCGTCCTCGTCGCGCTCGTCGACGGTGCCGTCGGGATCGATGACGACCCGCAGGGGACGGTCGCTCGCGCATCGGCGACCGGGCAGGAGCACGATCTCGTCCCCGCCGACCGGGGCGATCTCGGTCCGGCCGAGCTCGGTCCCGTCCTGGAGCACCGCCACGACGACGGGCCGACCGGCGAGGGCCGCCGAGCGCTCCGTGCGCACCGGCACGCGGTAGACGACCTCCCCGGCCGTCGGGGCCGGCGTCCAGGCGACCGGCCCGCCCACGGCGAGGTTCGGGCGCAGGTCGTCAACCTGGCAGGCGCGGCTCACCGCCGCAGCGGTGCGCAGGTCCCCGTTGGGTCGCAGCCAGCGGAACGCCACCCGCACGCGGTAGGAGGAGCCCGGCCGCAGGCCCCGCACGCCGATCCGCCGGACCATCCGGCGCGTGCCGGAGCGCGCGGTCTGGTTCGGCTGCAGGCCGGCGGGCAGCTCGCTGCGGCGCAGGGTGCGCCAGGAGCGACCCGCGACGCGCTCCTGGAGCCGGAGGCGGAACCCGTAGGAGAGCGACGCCGCCGGCATGTCGCTCATCCGCACGACGAAGTCGACGGCCCGCTGTTGGGGATCGGTCGCCGAGGTCGTGCACGCGGCGCGAGAGACCGACGACGGCGCGGGGCGCTCGGCGGCGCCGGCGGCGCTCGGGGCGAGCACGGCGGCGACGAGGGGGACGGCGAGGAGGGAGCGGCGGAGCATCACGGTGGGGCTTCGGGGGGACGTCGGGCCGCTGCGACCCGACCTCTTCAGGAACCGACGAGGGCCGCGCGAGTTGCGCGGCCCTCGACGAGTTGCCACCGCCCGATCCCGGGCGGCCCGTGGGGTCAGACCACCTGGTAGGCGGGACCGTCGCCGCCCTCGGGCGGCGTCAGGCGCCCGCCGCGGGCGGTGATCGCCCCGCACTGCACGCAGTTCGTGTAGTTCACGGTCACGTCGACGAAGCCCTCGGCCGGCTGGTCGTCCTCGATCTCGTACACGCCCGCCGGGCACATCCACTTCCAGGCCTCGGCGACCTGGCGCGGGACCCGCTTCTCGATCCGGATGTGGTTGGGCGCGTCGTCGCGCGTCGCGTTGCCCGTGATGAAGACGGAGCTGAGCTTGTCGAAGAAGTACTTGCCGTCGGGCTGCGGGTACAGCTCCTTGATCGGCTTCTCCGGGACCTCGACCGCGACCTCCTTGTCGAGGTGCAGCTCCGGCTTGCCGGGCGGCAGCTTGCCCTTCGTGACGAAGTCCAGGCCCGAGAGCGCGGCGCCCACCGGCAGGCTGTGCGCGTCGAGCAGTCCGCGGTTGGACTGCACCTCGCGCAGGGTCTTGCCGACGAGCGACTCCTCGATCGCGGTCTCGTAGGAGGAGAAGTCGGTCGAGCCGGCCTTCAGCTGCTCGTAGATCCGCTCGCCGGCGATCTTGCCGGCGGCGATCGCCAGGTGCACGCCCTTCAGGCGAGCCATGTCGACCATGCCCGCGCCCTCGCCGACGATCACCGCGCCGGGGACCGAGAGCTTCGGCTGCGACAGGAGGCCGCCGGCCTGGATCGCCTTCGCGCCCCACGCCGTGCGCTCGCCGCCCTCGAGGATCTCGCGGACGTACGGGTGCGCCTTGAACGCCTGCAGGAGGTCGTGGACCGAGACGGTGGCGTCCGGCGTGTGCAGCGGGACGACGTAGCCGATCGAGACCTGGTCCTCCCCCATCGGGTAGATCCAGCCGCCGCCGGCCATCGCGTCCTTCTTGCGCGGGCTCGCGGGCCAGCCGAAGGTGTGGACGACCTTCTTGAACGGCGTCTTGACCTTCCAGACCTCCTTCGCGCCGATCTCCCACGTCGGCGGCTGCTTGCCGGCGGCGAGGTCGAACCGCTTCACGGCGGCGCCCGTCAGATGGCCCCAGTTGCCCTCGGCCAGGACGGTGGCCTTCGCGTGGACCTCCATGCCGGGCTCGAACGTCGAGAGCTCCTCGCCGTCCTTGCCGCGGCCCTTGTCGCCCGTGACGATGCCGACGACCTGCTCGCCGTCGACGAGCAGCTTCTGCGCCGCGGTCTCGGTGAGGATGTAGGCGCCGGCCTCCTCGGCCTGCTCGGCCATCCAGCGGCAGAGCTGCGAGATCGAGACGACCCAGTTGCCCTTGTTCGCGAAGTTCGGCGGCGTCGGCTTGAGCGTCAGCGACTTCTTCTCGCTGCGCAGCCAGACGCCGGCGTCGTCCTCGACCTCGGTGTAGACGGCCGCGTTGGCCTTCGGGTCGAAGTCCGGGAAGAGCTCCTTCAGCGGCCCCGGCTTCATCACCGAGCCGGAGAGGTTGTGGGCGCCGCAGACCTTGCCCTTCTCGATCACCGCGACCGGGACCTCGCCGAGCTGCTCCATGAGCTCGGGGTCCTCGGCGAGCAGCTGCAGGAGCCGGTTGGCGGCAGCGAGGCCACCGGGGCCACCGCCGACGATGGCGACGCCGACCTCGATCCGCTCCTCCTCGTCGGCCTCCGGCGCGGCGACGAACTCCGCGACGGTGTCTACGGGGGGCGGGAACTGGGCGGGCGCGATCGCGCCGTTGCTCGCGGAGGCGGTCATGTCGTGGTTCCTGTGCGTGAGGGAGTCCGTGGTGCCTGGCCGCGGACCCGGCGCGCGGCCGGGTCGCGGGGGTGGCGAGCGGTCCGCCGCGCCGGCGCGAGCCGGCGCGGCGGAGGATGCTCAGCCCTTCTTCGCCTTGATCGCCTCGGTGAGGGCCGGGGTGATCGCGTGGAGATCGCCGACGACGCCGAGGTCGGCGAACTCGAAGATCGGCGCGTTGGCGTCCTTGTTGATCGCGACGATCGCGTCGCTGGACTGCATGCCGACCTTGTGCTGGATCGCGCCCGACACGCCGAGACCGACGTAGAGCTTCGGAGCGACCGTCTTGCCGGTCTGGCCGATCTGGCCCGCGTACGGGAACCAGCCGGCGTCGACCGCCGCGCGGGTCGCCGCGACGCCAGCGGAGCCGCCGAACGCGCCTGCGAGATCCTCGGCGAGCGAGAAGTTCTCGGGCTTGCCGAGACCGCGGCCGCCGGTGATGAGCACCTGGGCGTCCTCGATGTTGACGTCGGCGCCGCGCTGCTCGCCGCGGGTCACGACCGTGACCTTGCCCGAAGCGTCCGACAGGTCGACCGCGACGTCCTCGACCGCGACGGCCGAGCCGCTCTGGACCGGCTCGAACGCGTTGAGGCGCGCCACGACGACGCCGAAGCCGTCGAACTTGATCTCGGAGATCTGGCTGTCGCCGAGGACCGGGCGCTCGGCGACGAGCGTGCCGCCGTCGATCCGGACGTCGGTGATCTCGACGGCGATGCCGCCGCCGAGGCGGGCCGCGAGGCCGGCACCGGCCTCGAAGCCGAGCAGGCCGCCACCGAAGATCGCGTAGGCGTAGTCGCCGTCGCCGGCGACCTTCGCCAGCGCGTCGACGACCGGCTGGGCGACGCCGGCGGGGGCGTTGACGCGGAGCGCCTTCGTCGCGCCGTACGTGCCGACGGAGCCGGCGACGTCGTCGCCGATGTCCTCGCCGACGAGGACGACGTGCGCCTCGCCGCCGAGCTCGCCGGCGAGCTTGGACGCCGTCGAGATGGCGCCGAGCGAGTTCTTGTTGATCGCGCCCTCGTGGTGGAGCGCGTACACCAGGATGTTGCTCATGTTCAGATCAGCTTCCGCTCGTCGAGCCAGGCGACGATCTGCTCGACCGTCTTCGCCGTGTCCTCGTCCTCGATGATGGTGCCGGCGGCCTTGGCGGGCGGCTCCTTGGCCGACTGCCACTTGGCCTTCGAGCCCTCGGCGCCGACCTTCGACGCGTCGATGCCCGCGTCGGCGATCGTCAGCTTCTCGAGCGGCTTCTTCTTCGCGCCCATGATCGCCTTGAGTGACGGGTAGCGCGGCTCGTTGATCGCGTCGCCGACCGAGATGACGGCCGGGAGCTGGACCTTGACGGTGTCGTACCCGTACTCGGCCTGGCGCTCGCAGGTGAGCTCCGTGCCGGAGACGTCGAGCTTGATGACCTGGGTCAGGCCCGGCCACCCGAGGTACTCGGCGACGACCGCGCCGACGGCGTAGGACTGGCCGTCGTCGGACTGCTGCCCGAGGAGGACGAGGTCCGGGCTCTCGCGCTTGACGAGCTCGGCGAGCGCGTAGCCCGTGGCCACGACGTCGGACCCGGCGAGCGCGTCGTCGGCGAGGTGGATCGAGCGATCCGCGCCGAGCGAGACGGCCTTGTGCAGCGCCTTCTCGGCACCGGCCGGACCGACCGTGATCGCGACGACCTCGTCGACCTCCAGCGCGCCGCTCTCCTTGAGCTGCAGCGCCGCCTCGATCGCGTGGGTGTCGAACGGGTTCAGCGTCTTCTCACCGCTGCGGTCGAGCCGGCCGTCGGCGCCGACCTTCTTCTGGACGGCCGCGTCCGGGACCTCTTTGACCAAGACGACGATCTTTGTCACTTGTGCGCCTCCTTCGGGGGCAAACTGGCGTTCGGCAGTGTAGCTCGCTGGTTGACTGGCCGGTCAGCCCAGCGAGAGCTTTTCCGACCGGCAGTAGCTTTTCAGGTCGTGGTGCTTCCTGCGCACCGGCCGGGTCGCGCGACGGGCGGAGCCGTCGAGGGGCGCGGTCGGCCGACCACTGAGGGGAGCGTCGAGGTCGATCAGGCGCGCTCTCGCGCGCCCACGCCCTCCACGATGAAGTCGATGATCACCTGCGTCGGAGTACCCGGACCGAACACCTCGGCAACCCCGGCCTCCTTCAACACCGGCACGTCCTCCGCCGGGATCGTCCCACCCGCCGTCACCAGCACGTCGTCGATCCCCTGCTCCCGCAGCAACTCGACGATCCGCGGCACGAGCGTCAGATGCGCACCCGACAGGATCGACAGGCCCACGGCATCCGCATCCTCCTGGATCACCGTCTCCACGATCTGCTCCGGCGTCTGATGCAACCCCGTGTAGATGACCTCCATCCCCGCATCACGCAACGCACGAGCGATGATCTTCGCCCCACGATCGTGACCATCCAGCCCCGGCTTGGCCACCACCACGCGGATCTTCGTCTGAGCAGTCATCTGATCTCTCGAGCCGGCCGGATCCGACCCCGCTCGCACGGGGCGCGAGCGTGTCGCGATCCTATCCTCGGGCGGGCGCTGGCGCGGCGTGGCCCGACCCCGCGGACCGCCCGGTCGCCGGGGCCGGCGGGCGGCGATCCCGACGCGGCGCGCGCCGGGGCGGCGCGGTGCCCGGCACCCGGCCGCCGGGGCTGCGCACAGGCCGGCGCGGCCCCGGCCTCCGCGACCGGCACGACGGGCCGGCCGGGCGTCAGCGGGAGCCGTCGAAGCGGCGCACGAGGCGCCAGGCGGACGGCAGCGCGGCACCCGCGATCGCGGCCTTGATGAGGCCGCCGACGATGAACACGGTGAAGCCGTTGTGGATCGTCCAGCCCCAGTCCTGGCCCACGGCGAGCTTCAGGCCCGTGACGCCGAACGCGAACACGATGAGCTGCC
>JALRCL010000602.1 GCA_023268575.1 Patulibacter sp. | reverse complement strand
GATCCAGAATCGTAGCGGGCAGCGCGGCGTCCCCGTCGCAGTGGGCGTCCCGGGGTGGTCCCGGAGACCGCTCGCGGCGGCGCCCGGCGGAGCCCGGGATCAGCGTCGCTCGAGCAGCAGGTCGATCTCGTCGAGGATCCGGCGGCGCGCCGGGCCGTCCGCCTCGTGCGCGCGCAGCGCCCGCAGCGCCTCGGGATCCAGGGACGGCAGCAGGTCGAGCAGCGCCTCGGGCTCCAGCGCCGCGACGCCGCGACGCTCCGCGGACTCCGGGTCCGCGGCGGCTTCGCGGACCGACGGGCTGTAGCGCAGGAACGCCTCGACCTCGGGGTCGTAGGGCTCCGGCTCGCCGGGGTGCAGGACGCGCCGCCGCCGGCGCACGCCCTCGGCGCCCAGCAGCGCCTCGCGGGTCGTGGCGCGGTAGGCGAAGCCGGTCTGCTTGAGGCGGCGGTTGTCGAGGCCCCGGCCGTAGCGCAGCTGGCCGGCGAGGTCGAGCGCCGCCGTCAGGCCGGCGCGCTGGAGGATCCCGGCGAGCAGGCCGCTGCCCCACGGCGGCAGCAGCGGCGCGTGCGCCCGGCCGAGGATCCGCAGCGCCTCGCTCAGGGCGAGCGTCCCGTCGGCGGCGACGATCCACGGGCCAGCGAGCTCCTCGGCGACGACGTGCGCGACCGCGGCGGCGGCGTCCTCCTCCTGGACGACCTGGAGCGGCGGGTCGAACCCGAGGACGGTGGGCAGCAGCGGCAGGCGGTCGGCGACCTGCAGGAGGCCGGAGCCGGCAGGGCCCACCGGATCGGCGAGCCGGACCGTCGCGAGCTCGAGCGCTCCGTGACGCTCGACCGCGCGCGTGGCCGCGTCCTCGATCTCTGCGAGGGCCCGCTGACGGGGGCTGCGGGGCGGCCGGGGGGCCGTGTCCTCCGTCACGAACGTCGGCAGGTCCCGGTGCCAGCCGTAGCGGTGCACCGAGCCGACGGTGACGAGGCGCCGCAGCGGCGAGCGCTCCTCGGCGACCGCCGCGGTGATCCGCCGCGTGGTGGCGGCGTGGTCGGCGAGCTCGCGGTCGTCCTGCCGCGCGACGGCGGCGGCAGCGCGAAGGTCGACGAGGACCTCGACCGCGGCGCCGCGCACGACGCGCGGCAGCTGCGGCGACCCCGGCGCGAGCCGGACGAACTCGGCGACCGCGAACGGCGCGCCGGGCGGCCGCTCGTCGACGGCGATGAGCGTGCCGATCCGCGGGTCGCGCTCCAGCGCCCCCACGACCAGGGCCCCGAGCCGGCTCGCCGCGGCGGTGACGAGGACGCGCAGCCCGTCGGTCATCCGAGCCACCGCGATCCGCGCTCGCGTCGCAGCTCGTCGGTCGCCGCGCGCAGCGCGCGAGCGGTCGCGACCGCTGCGCCGACGGCCCGCTGACGGTCGTCGGCGCCGGCGGTGGTGGGCTGCGGGTCCAGGGCGCGCAGGCGGATCTTCGCCGGCAGGTACAGGAGGAGGCCCAGCGGTCCGAGGTGCGGGAAGGCGAGCGTCACGGGCAGCCGTCGCCCGCCGGGCAGCGGCAGGCGGCCGAGGACCGGCTGCGCGTCGTCGATGCCGATCGCGGCGACGGGCAGCAGCGGAGCGCCGACCTGCACCGCGGCGCGAACCGCGGGATGGCGGGCCAGCGCACCGGCGGCGTCCTCGTCCTGGAGGTCCTGGGTCGGGACGCTGACGATCACGAGCTCGCGCTCGTCGCGCAAGAGCCGCGCGAGGTCCTCGTCGTGCGCGCGCACGACGCCGATCCGGGTCAGGAGGACCGAGAGGCCGGGCTGGTCGAGGACCGCCGGGTCGGCGCAGGGCCGGGCGATTCGGCGCCGCGGATGGTCCTCCCGGATCGCCTTGGCCAGCAGCGGCGCGATCGGGGACAGTGCCCCGCCGCCGTTGACCACGAGCACCCCGCCGCCGCGCCCGGGGATCCGGGCCGCGTGCTGGAGCTCGATCCGGAACCAGACCTTGTGCGCGGCCTCGAGCAGCGACCCGTCCAGAGCGTCGCTGGCGCGGGCCGACCGACCCCAGTCGTCGAGGTCGCGATCGGGCTCCACGACCGGCAGGTGGCTGCCGGGCGCCGGTGGCGGAGGCGTCTCCACGCCCGGCATCCTCGCACGTGAGGCGCGCGGGCCGGTGCTCCGGCGCGCTGCTCGTCGCGCGCGTGTCGGCCCGGGCTGCGGCGCTACTGGGCGGTGCGGCCGCGGCGAACCGGAGCCTGCCCGGCGGCGCGCTGGTCGGCGGCCGCGAGGCGCTCCGCGCGCTCGCGCTCCCATTCCCGCAGGCGCCAGAGATCGCGGCGGACCCGGCGTCGCGAGGTCATCGTGCCGGGCGTCGAGATGTGCGCCGAGGCGACGACGCCGCTCTCGTCGCCGGTGAGCGCCATCCAGTTGGCGAGCAGGTCGTCCGTGGCGGTCAGCGGCTCGCGGGGGTCGACGGCGGCCAGGCGGACCTGGCACTCGCCCAGGAGCGTCGTGGTCTGCGGCAGGAACACGACGTACGGGGCGTGCGGGTAGAGGAGGTACGCGTAGGCGACCCCCGACGGTGGTCGGCGCCCGGACGGCGCGGGGGCCCGGGGCCGGCGACCCCACACGCGCACGAACCCGAGGTCCCGGTACATCGCCCAGGACTCCTCGTCCAGGACGGTTCGCAACAGCTCCCGCGCGGTCGCTTCGCTGCGTCGGCGCTCCGCGCGGCCATCGCCGCCGAGCGCCAGCCAGGCGCGCACCGACGCGACGCGGCGCGCGAGCGCCGGGGCCCACGCCTCCGCGGTGAGCAGCAGCGGCAGCGCCACGATCGCCGCCGTGACGATCCAGAGGGTCATCGTGGCGCCCCCGCGGTCAGGGCGTCGCCGGCGAGGGCGGCGATCCGCGCCCGCTGCGCGTCGAGGTCGAGCACGTCGACCGGACCGGCGCCCGCGCCGACGTCGCGCCGGCCGTTGCGCACCGCCTCGCCGGCGACCGCGCGGGCGACCCGCGCGGCCTCCGCGAGCGGCAGGCCGAGCGCGAGCTGGGCCGCAAGGATGCTGGAGTGGGTGCAGCCGGAGCCGTGCGCGGCGCCGTCGGGGTGCCGGGCTCCAGGAAGCCGGACCACGGTCCCGTCCTCGAGCCGCAGGACGTCCTCGGCCGTCTCGCGGTGCCCGCCGGTCACGAGGACGGCGTCGGGGCCGAGTGCGGCGAGCTCCTCGACGAGCACCGTGATCTCGATCGGGTCCGCCGCGGCCCGGCCGACCAGGGCCAGCGCCTCCGGCAGGTTCGGCGTCACGACGGTCGTGCGGGGCAGGAGCCGGCCGACGAGCGCCTCGTGGGCGTCGGCGGCGAGCAAGCGCGCACCGGACTCGGCGACCATCACCGGATCCAGGACGACGGGCGTGCCGTCGGGCAGCAGGTCCAGCGCGGTGGCCACGGCCTCGATCGTCTCGCGGGTGCCGACCATGCCGATCTTCACGGCATCGACGCCGAGATCCTCCAGCACGACCCGGACCTGCTCGACGATC
>JALRCL010000450.1 GCA_023268575.1 Patulibacter sp. | reverse complement strand
CACGCGGGACGTTCCTGCTCACGCGGCAGGCCCTGCCGCTGCTGCGCGACTCCGACGACGCCCAGGTCCTGACCCTCTCGCCGCCGCTGTCGCTCGATCCGCACTGGCTCCGCGGCCACGCCGCCTACACCGTCTCGAAGTTCGCGATGACGATGCTGACGCTCGGCGTCGCCGCCGACGAGGCCGAGCACGGCGTGCGCGCCAACTGCCTCTGGCCGCGGACGATGATCGCCACCGCGGCCGTGCGTCACCTGCTCGGCGACGAGGAGGCGACGCGCCGCAGCCGCACGCCGGAGATCGTCTCCGACGCCGCGCACGCGCTCCTGACCGACGGGCAGCGCACCGGCGAGACCCTGATCGACGACGAGCTGCTCGCCGAGGCGGGAGTCGACGACCTGGACCGCTACGCAGCCGCGCCGGACGGGACGCCCGCGCTCGACATCTTCGTCGCGGACTGGGGCCGCTGAGGGCCGCGACGGCGCGGCCCGCGGCACCCGTGGACACGGGTGCCGCGCGGTCGCGCTCGACGAGCCGCCGGAGGAGGAGGAGCGGCGGCCCGTCGCCCCGCGCCGTTCAGGCGCGGAAGGCCTCGGCGGCGAGGGCGCTGTTCATGAAGTCGTGGAAGCGCAGCCACTTGCCGTCGCGCAGCTCGATGACGTGCGCGAAGTTCGACGCGAACTCGCGCCCGGTCGCCCGCGCGCGGAACACCTGGTGTCCGAAGGACGCGAGATGGTCGCCGTCGGCGATGAAGCGCTGCGGCTCCATCGAGACGATCTCGACGCTCTCCCCGACCCGGGTGAAGAAGTCGGTGGCGCCCTCCACCCCCGAGAACGTCCCCGCGTAGGGGATCTCGTCGTTGCCGTAGTACGTGATGACGATCTCGGGATCGAGGAGGGCGAAGACGGTCGCGGCGTCCCCCGCCGGCACCGCCTCGTAGATCCGCGAGGTGGCCTCGATGTTGGCGCTCGTCCGGACGTCGGTGCTCATGGGTGCCTCTCGGGTCACCGCTCGACGTGGAGCGGAAGGGTCAGGAACCCGTGCTGCAGCAGCGTCGCCGTCTGCTTCACGGGGGGCGTCTCGCCGTGGCGGATGACCGAGAACCGGTCCAGGAACGCGTTGGCGATGCAGGAGACCTCGAGCCGGGCGAGGACCGCCCCGAGGCAGAAGTGGACCCCGTGGCCGAGCGCGAGCTGCTTGCGGACGTTCGGGCGGTGGAGGTCGAAGGCGTCCGGATCGGGGAAGACCGCCGGGTCGCGGTTGGCGGCGGCGAAGAACAGCGCGACCCAGTCGCCCTGCCGGATCCGCTTGCCCCCGAGCTCCTCGTCCCGGGTGGCGATGCGGAACAGCCGCTGAGGCGGGCCGTTGAGCCGCATCGTCTCCTCGATGAAGCGCCCGAGGAGGCTGCGGTCCGCGCGGACCTCGGCGACGGCGTCGGCGTGTTCAAGGCGGCGCTGGGCGAACCCCCGGCCGGCCAGCCCGGCTGGCGCGTGTCGCTCGTCGTCGAGCAGGGCCAGGATGCGCTGCGCAAGGCCGTGACGGCGTGGAACGACGCCGCTGCGTCCGACAAGCGGGCGGGCGGCTGACATGGCTGACCACGCCGCCAGAGACCACGCCCAATGGTCGGCGTCGGCCACCGAGCGCAACTGGAACTGCCCCGGCGCGCTCGCGCTGACCGACAACCTGCCCGACACGACCTCCGAAGCGGCCGACT
>JALRCL010000379.1 GCA_023268575.1 Patulibacter sp. | reverse complement strand
GCGACGAGGAGTTCTGGGATCGCCAGGCGGCCATCGCCGACCCGGTGATGCAGTCCGAGGACGCCCGCGAGGGTGCCCGGGCCTTCACCGAGAAGCGCGACCCGGTCTGGCAGGGCCGCTGACGCCCGATCCGCCGACAGGTTCCGCGCCGGCGGGGGTCGGCGCGGAACTCGCAGCGCGACGGCCGGACGCGTTCACCCGACCGCGAGGCCTTCAGCCGCAGCGGCGCGGCGGACCGTGCGATCGAAGCTGCAGAGGCCGGCACCGAGGTGCGCTGCGGTGGCGAGGAGGTACGCGTCCGGGAAGCTCACCGGGTGCGTCCCGCGCAGTCGGGCCGCCTCGACGGCGAGCGGCTCGCTCGGAAGGTGCGTCCGCACCTCGAGCGCGGCTCGCGCCCGCCGCAGCAGCACCGGATCGGACGACGGACCGACGAGCACCTCCGAGAGGTTCACCGACGCGACCACGCGCGGAACCGCGTCGGCGTGCCACGCGTGGAGCCGCTCCCGCACCTGCGCATGTTGCGCATCGGTCGAGGCGGGCCGCGGCGGCGCCCGACCGCTCAGGCGACGCGCTCGAAGACGGCGGTCATGCCCTGACCGCCACCGATGCACATGGTCTCCAGGCCGTACCGGCCCTCGCGGCGGTCGAGCTCGCGCAGCAGCGTCGCGAGGATCCGGGTGCCCGTGGCGCCGACCGGGTGGCCGAGCGAGATCCCCGACCCGTTGACGTTGAAGCGCTGAGCGAAGTCGTCCTCCGTCAGCCCCCACTCGCGGGTGCACGCGAGCACCTGGGCGGCGAAGGCCTCGTTCAGCTCGATGAGGTCGATGTCGGCGAGCGTCAGGCCGATCCGCTCCAGCGCCTTCTTCGTCGACGGGACCGGGCCGATGCCCATCGTGCGCGGGGGCACGCCCGCGACGGCCCACGAGGCGAGGCGCGCGAGCGGCCGCAGGCCGAGCTCCTCGGCCTTCTCCGGCGTCGTGACGATGCAGGCCGAGGCGCCGTCGTTCTGCCCCGACGCGTTGCCGGCCGTGACCGTCGACGCCGGGTCGATCCCGCCGCGCACCGGGCGGAGCTTCGCCAGCGACTCCGGGGTCGTCTCCGGCCGCGGGTGCTCGTCGCGGTCGACGACGACCGGATCGCCCTTGCGCTGCGGCACGCTGACCGGCACGAGCTCGTCCGCGAAGCGGCCCTCCTCGTGCGCGGCGACCGCCTTCTGGTGCGAGCGCAGCGCCAGCCAGTCCTGCTCCTCGCGCGGGATGTCGTACTCCTCGCGGAGGTTCTCGGCGGTCTCGAGCATGCCGCCCGGGACCGGGAAGTCCTGGCCGCCGGCCGTCACCCGCGCCCGGGCGAGGCGGTCGTGCAGCTGGATGCCGTCGCCCTTGGCGCCCCAGCGCATCTGCGTCGAGTAGTGCTCGACGTTGCTCATCGACTCCGCGCCGCCGGCGATGACGACGTCGCTGGCACCGGTCTGGACCTGCATCGCGGCGGTCACGACGCACTGGAGGCTCGAGCCGCAGCGGCGATCGATCTGCAGGCCCGGGGTCTCGATGCCGAGCCCGGCGTCCAGCGCGGCCACCCGGCCGATCGCCGGCGACTCGCCCGACGGGTAGCACTGGCCGAACAGGACGTCGTCGACCTGGCCCTCCTGGAGGCCGGCCCGCGACACGAGCTCGCGCAGCACCACGGCGGCCAGATCCGTGGCCGTCAGCGAGCGGTAGACGCCGCCGTAGCGGCCGACCGGCGTGCGGAGCGGCTCGCAGATGACGGCGTGGCGCAGGGTGTCGGACATCGAGGGCTCCGGAGGATCGAGGGCGTTGGCGGGTGGAGGTCGGGGAGCGGCGAGGGAGCGGCGGCGGCCCCGCCGCCGGTCGCGGGAGGGGCCAGGGCGCGGGCGACGCGACGCGGTGGGCGCCGGTCGAGCCGCGCGGGCGGGTCAGCCCTGGTCGCGTCCCACGATCGAGACGAAGGAGACGCACGTCCCGGGACGACCGCCGAGGTTGTGCGTGAGGCCGAGCTTCGGGTCCGGCAGCTGACGGTCGCCCGCCTCGCCGCGGAACTGCAGCCAGCACTCGAAGAGCATCCGCAGGCCGCTGGCGCCGACGGGGTGGCCGAACGACTTCAGCCCGCCGTCGGCGTTCACCGCGATCCGGCCGTCGAGGTCGAAGGCGCCGTCCAGCACGTCCTGCCACGCCTGTCCGCGCTCGGAGAACCCGAGGTCCTCCATCAGCACGATCTCCGTCGGCGTGAAGCAGTCGTGGACCTCGGCGACGTCGATCTGCGTGCGCGGGTCCTCGATGCCGGCCTGGCGGTAGGCGTCGGCGCCGGTCCGGACGACCTCCTCGAACGACGTGTAGTCGTAGTCGGGATCCATCGGCCCGTTCGCCGGCCCCGCCGCGAAGGCGAGCGCCTTCACGTAGATCGGCCGGTCGGTGTACTTGTGGGCGTCCTCGGCCCGGACGATGAGCGCGCACGCCGCCCCGTCGGAGACGCCGGAGCAGTCGAAGACGCCGAGCCGACCGGCGACGAGCGGCGAGGCGGCGATCTTCTCCTTCGGCACCTCCTTGCGGAACTGCGCGCGGGAGTTCTTCGCCCCGTTGACGTGGTTCTTCCACGCGACGTGCGTCATCGCGTCGCGCATCGCGGCGGGGTCGACGCCGTAGCGCTCGCAGTACGCCGGGTCCAGCAGCGAGAACGCCGCGGGCGCGGTGACCGTCATCTCGGGCGCGGTGCCGTCGCCGGCGACGTTCGAGCGGACGAGGCCGGAGTACCCGGAGTCCTTGAGCTTCTCGACGCCGACGGCCATGACGACGTCGTACGCGCCGGAGGCGACGGCGTAGCACGCGTTGCGCACCGCCTCGGAGCCCGTCGCGCAGAAGTTCTCCACCCGCGTGACCGGCTTGTAGTCGAGGCTCAGCGGCTTGGAGAGCACCATCCCGGACTGCCCGGAGCTCATCGTGCCCAACCAGTAGGCGTCGACGTCGTCGTCCGTGATGCCGGGCGTCGAGGCGAAGCACTCCTGGACCGCGTCGACGAGCAGGTCGTCGGCCGAGCGGCCCCAGTGCTCGCCGAAGGGCGTGCAGCCCATCCCGACGATCGCGACGCGGTCCTTGATCCCGTTGCTGGCCATCGCTGCGTGCCCCCTCAGCCCTCGGCGCCGCCGGTGAGCACCGGTCGCGCCTTCCAGAAGTAGTTGTGGATGCCCTCGACGCTGTAGAGCCGGCGGAACGTCGGCTGCACGCGCGTGCCGATCGCGATGTCGTCCGGCCCGGCGTCGGCGACCTCGAGCGTGTAGCGGCCTCCGCCGTCGAAGTCGACGACGACGGTGATCAGCGGCGGGGAGGGCGAGAAGGCGAGCCGATCGACGGTGAACGTCGCGACGGTCCCGTCGCGGTCGGCCAGCGGGGCGGGATCCATCTCGTCGACGGCGTGGCAGCGCTTGCAGACGCGGACCGGCGGGACGTGGACCATGCCGCAGGCGCGACAGCGGGTGCCGACGAAGGCGAACTTCCAGCCCTCGGACCGCGCCGACGGCGGCGCGGCGGGACGGTCGGGCTCCGGCCGGCGCGGCGGCTCGCGGTCCAGCAGCCCGCGCCACGTGAGGTACGTCGCGTAGCGCAGCGACCGGCCGCCCTGCAGCTGCTGGGCGAGCGCGACCGCCTGACGGCGGGCGGGCAGCGCGCTGGTCGTGCGCAGGACGAGCGCGTCGGCCCCGTCGGCGGCGACGAGGAGCAGGATCGTCTCGTCCGCGCCCGCGCGGTCGAGCACGTCGGCGAGCTTCAGGCCCGGATCGGCGGCGCCGGCGTAGCCGACGGCCGGCGTCGCGGCCGGGGCGCGGCCCGGGAATCGCTTGGCGAGCTGCGCCGCGGCGCGGGCGTGGGGCGAGGAGACGACGACGTGGTCGGCCTCCTCGATCCCGGCGTCGGCGAGCGCCGCGCGCACCGCCGCGTCGGCCAGCGGCAGGTACTGCTCGACGCCGAAGCGCTCCTCCCAGCCGCGGCTGGCCAGCTCGCCCGGCGCGCGCCAGCGATCGAGGAACTCCGCGGTCGCCGAGCCGCGCCCGACGAGGACCGCCACGGCGTCGTCGGCGGGCCCGAAGCGGAAGGCGGCCGCCGCATCCGCACCGTCGCGCTCGTCCGCGGAGCCCGGGCGACCGGTGCGCAGGTCGGAGAGGACCGCGAGGCCCCCGTCGGCCGCCGCGGCGCGAAGGGCGCCGACAGCCGCCCGCGGGGCCCCGGCGACGTCGACCGCGAACCCCGCGTGCAACCCACGCGCCGAAGCTTTGTCCGGCAGTGCCCTTCAGCTTCACATGGATCGTATCGTCAGCAAGGCCCGCATGGCCGTAGCGCTTGGCGACTTCTCCCGACAGCATCGCGCCCGTGGTGCGGTCG
>JALRCL010000222.1 GCA_023268575.1 Patulibacter sp. | reverse complement strand
GAGGGGCGCGGCGAGGGCTCCGGTACCTCGAGCGGGCCGGCGGCGGCGTCGGCCTGGAACGGCGACGGGCCGTCGGCGGGGACCCAGCGCGGGCCGAGCCAGAACTGCTTCGTGCGCGGGACGTACGTGATGCCGCTGCGCGAGCCCTCGGCGAGGACGAGGACGGTCAGGCCGCGCTCCCCGGCGATGACGGTGTGCGCCGGCCCGTTGGACTCGTGGAACAGGACGTCGCCGGCCCGGATCTCGTGGGTCGCCACGTGCCGGCTGCCGCGCGACTGCCAGCTCAGCCCGTCGCCCTCGAGCACGAGGAACAGCTCGTCCTCGTCGGCGTGCGCGTGGGGCGGGGTCGCCCGGGCGCCGGGCGCCACCTCGATCAGCGCGATCCCGAGCCGGTGCGCGCCGGCGTGCGCGCCGAGCCGGCGCCGGACGGCACGGAGCTCGCCGAACTCCCAGGTCGCGGGCGGGACGTCGTCGACGTGGAAGGGGGCGTCGTGGGGGCCGGCGCTCGTCATGCGCCGATCCTCGCCGCACGGGCCGCCGCTGTCGAGCCCGGGCCGTGAGTGCGGGACGCCGTCGCCGTCGGGCGTCTCGGAGGCCGCGGCCCCGAGGCGCGCCGCCGAGGCGGAACCGGCGGAGGGCTGTCGGCGAGGCGGGGTCAGCCGCGCTCGATGTCGGTGAGGTGGGCGACGTTCGCCCGGTCCTCCGCCGCGGAGCTCGGCGCCGCGCCGAGCCACGCGTCGAGCAGCTCGGCCAGGAGCGGGGCCGAGAGCGTGCGCAGGCTCAGCGCCAGGACGTTCGCGTCGTTCCAGCGCCGGGCGCCCGCCGCGGTCGCGGCGTCGGCGCAGAGCGCGGCCCGGATCCCCGGGATCTTGTTCGCCGCGATCGAGGCGCCGGTGCCGGTCCAGCAGGCGACCACCGCTTGGTCGGCGCGACCCTCGGCGACGTCGCGGGCCGCCGCCTCCGACGCCCAGGCCCAGTCGTCGCGGGCAGCGGGGTCCAGGGCGCCGTGACGGGCGATGATCTCGTGCCCCCGCTGGCGCAGCGCGCCCTCGATCGTCGGCGCGACGCCGTCGAGCGAGTCGGCGGAGAGAGCGAAGCGCATGCGCCCAGCGTATTCCCGGCGGCGTCGCCGGCGCCCGCGCGCGTCGGTGGCCGCGCTCGCAGAGCCGGCCGGGCGCCCCTCGCTACCCTCGATCGGTGCCGGAGACCCGCCCAGCGGCCGCTGTGCCGTTCGATCCCGCCGCGTTCGCGACGTTCCGCTTCGTCGACGTCGCGATCGACGAGGCGTCCGCCGCCGTCGCCCTGCGGTACGCCCTCGACGACGCGGTGACCTTCGAGGAGACGGTGTCGTTCCCGGGCGTCGCCTGGCCGCGCGACGCGGCACGACGCGAGGCGCTGCGCCGGCTCGCGGGCCTGCTGCACCTGCTCGCCGGCGTCTCGTACTTCAAGACCGCCGCGCCGGCGTCGATCGTGCTCGAGCCCGGTGCCGGGCCGTTCGCGGGGCGCCTGACCCCGCGCCTGCGGGCGTTGCTGCGCGACGTCTACACGCTCGGCCTCGGCGAGTTCGCGTACGTCAACCGGCTCGACGTCCGGGAGCGCGGGGCCTGGCCGGCGGCCGACGGCGCCGGGCCGGGGGAGGTGCCGCACCTGGAGCCGACCGGACGCACGCTCGTTCCGATCGGCGGCGGCAAGGACTCCGTCGTCGCGCTCGAGGTCGTGCAGCGCGCGGGCCGCGACGCCGTCTGCTTCTCCGTCGGGACCGCCGGGCCGATCGTCGCGAGCATCGCGGCGTCGGGACGGCCGCACGCCCTGGCCCGTCGGACGCTGTCGCCGAGCATCGCCCAGGTCAACGCGGCCGGGGCGCTGAACGGCCACGTGCCGGTGACCGCCGTCGTCTCGACGATCGCCCTGATGACCGCCGTCCTCCACGGCGCCGACGCGGTCGCGATGGCCAACGAGCGCTCCGCGTCGGAGGGCAACCTCGTCTGGCAGGGGCTCGAGGTCAACCACCAGTGGAGCAAGGGCGCCGCGTTCGAGACCGCGTACCGCGAGGTCCTCGGCGAGGAGCTCGTCGTGGGACTCGACTACCGGTCCGTCCTGCGCCCGGCGAGCGAGCTGGCGATCGCACGGGCCTTCAGCCGGCTCGAGCGCTACCACCCGGTCTTCACGAGCTGCAACGCCGTCTTCCGGCTCGACCCGGCCCGGCGCCGGTCGAACTGGTGCGGCGACTGCCCGAAGTGCCGCTTCGTGTTCCTCGCGCTCGCCCCGTGGCTCGATCCGCCGGCGCTGCGCGCGATCTTCGGAGCCGACCTCCTCGACGACGCGACCCAGTACGACGGCTTCGCCGACCTCGCGGGCCTGCGGCAGCACAAGCCGTTCGAGTGCGTCGGAGAGGAGGCCGAGTCCCTTGCCGCGATGCGCCTCGTCGCCGGCACCGGTCCGGACGGCGCGCCCGTCGCGGGGCAGGAGGCCGTCTCCGGCGCCCGCTCCGGACCGAGCCCGTGGGCGTCCCACGCGGTCGTCGCCCGCCTGCGCGAGGAGCACCTGGCCCCGCTGGACGCCGACCCGTCCCAGTCCGCGGCGCTGTTGGCGCCGTTCCTCCTGCACGAGCCCGCGACGGCCGCCCTGCCGGCCGACCTGCGTCCGGCCGTCGAGGTCGTCCTCGGCGGCTGACCGTCCCAGCGGGGCAGCGCTCCACCGCGCCGCCCCGCGCCGCGGCCGACCCTCCTCGGCGAGAGGCGAGAGGCGAGAGGCGAGGGACGCCGTCCGGGGAGGGCGGTCGGTCGTGCGGCGGCGGGCCCTTCGGCGTGGGCAGGGGGTCCGTCGACGGTGGGTTCGTCGTGGGGTGGGCTCGGTCGGTCTCGGCGCGGAAGGCTCCTCCGCGTGGGGAGGGCGTTCGTCGTCCAGGAGGTTCGGTCGGTCGAGCGGCGGAAACGTCCTCCGCGGTTCGGCAGTGGGCGTGTCGGGAAGGTTCCGGACGTCGGTCGTGCGGCGGCGGGCTGTTCGGCGTGGGGAGGGGTTC